>JBIIHR010000160.1:0-4130 GCA_044235655.1 Cyanobium sp.
GGAATAGCTCCAAGCCGCCCTTCAGATGTAGATCATGCAACATAAGGGGCAGGTCAGAGCCAGCCAGCCTCCCTGATGCGACACCACTCCCCACTCAGCCCCCTATCTCTCCTTCCGGCGGCCCTGGCGGCCCTGGCGACCATGGCAACGCCCACCCTCGGATCCCCGGCTCCGGAGGCCAACAGCAAGCTGCTATTCGCCAGCTTCGGCGACATGCCCTACATGGTGCCGACCGTGAACTACAGGCAGGGCGGTCAGGAGGCGGAAGACAGGCTGGTACTGCGGCGTCTGATTGAACCCACACTGAAACGGCGCCGCGACATCCCCTTCCTGATCCATATGGGTGACATCGGCCGGGTGGAAGACGCTTGCACGCGTCCCTGGCAGAAGGAAACACTGCTGGAGTGGAACCGGATTGGGAAACCCCTGGTGGTCATCCCGGGGGATAACGACTGGGTGGATTGCGGCAGGCTTGGTGTGCAGCCCCTGGAAAGGCTGAAAGAAATCCGGGAAACCTTTTATTCCGGTAACCGGTTCACCACAATCAACGGTACGACCTTCAACACGTCTGTGCTCACGGGTGAACGCGGCCTCTGCACCAGCGGAATCCCCGAGCTCACCTGTGAAGCCAAGCCCCCAGAGAGCACACCAGAAATGGTGCGTTGGTCTTACAGGAATGTGGCCTTTGCGGCCATTCACCACACCTCCAGCAACAACGGCTGGGTGAAGAACGATCTCAGCCGACAAGAGGAAACCGCAGGGCGCGTGCGCGCCATGAAACAGGTGCTGGGGGAGCTGGAGCAGACCGCGATCCAGCGCAAAAGAGAGGCGGTGGTGGTGGCCACACAAGTGGATCCGTTCACAGAGCAATGCAAAGGGCACTATGCGGAGATCTGCGAGTCCGTACGGAAATTGGCACGGAATCTGCCCGTTCCAGTCCTTATGGTTCATGGCGACACGAATGCCTATTGCCTGGATCAACCCATCGCTGATGCCCCCAATCTCTGGAGGCTCAATGGCGTCGGCGACTGGAAAGTGATCGATGCAGACCTGGTCTCCTTTGACCCCACCAACCCCCGTAAACCCTTCACGGTTCGCGGGTTGCTGACGGGGCTGGAACCGCTCAGCCGCTGCAACTACCGCAGCCAGGAGCCGGACGACAACATCCGCTTCAACCGCCTTGCGGCACTCGTGCCCCTAGCCACCGCCGACTGTGACCATCGCACCGTGACCCCTCAGATCACGCCTGCCAACGAAGACAACCTGGGGGGCTACGTGAGCCTGACGCAGACGGGAGAACGGCTGGCGACGGTGCGTGTGGCGCTGACGCAAGCCAGACCCCACACCCGCTACAAGCTGGGGCTGAGCTGCGGATCTGGCCTGGGAACGATCACGACGGACGGCGAAGGCATCGGAAACGGCACCTTTCTCCTGAACACCCAACTCCAACGGCAACCCTGGGCCTTTGCCCTCTCCCCCGAAGCGGCTTCAGACGCTCTGACCTACCGCAGTGAGCCGATCCAGTTTGATCCGATCGAATTTCCCGTGACCACGATCAAGGTGGGGCTGACCATGGCGGATCAGGGCCTGCAGCGGGAAGGGCCCCCCAGCGGTGATCTGGAATTGAGTCTCGGCAAGGGCAACACCATTCACTACCGCACGCTGCTGCGAAAGCAGGACGTCGTCTCCAATGGTGCGCAAGCGGAATGGACCTTGAAGGGCCTGAACCTGGACCCCGATTCTCTGGCCACCCTCACCCTTCGCTCCAGCACTGCTGTGCCCCTCAAACAGATCACGCTGAAATTCAACAATCGCTTCCTGGTGCTCTCCCAGGTCGGAACGCCCGAGCTCACACCCAGGCGCTCCTCTGGCTCCTGGCTCTGGGAGGCCTCGCTCACCCCCATGGGCCTGGAGAAGGTGGCGCAGCTGGGCTGGTTGGGGGCCAATGAACTGCGCTGGAGCCCTGTGGAAGGGGCTGCGGACTATGCCGTACGGGTGACCGATGCCCGAGGCCAGGTGCGCTTCCAGGACACCGTGAAGGGCACGCAAATCGCACTTCCCCCCACCATCCGCTGCGACGAACCAGGCCTTTCGGTGTCCGTGTCCGCCCATTCAGACCGGAGGGTGCCCAGCCCTCCCACCTACAGCGCGAAGGGGAACTGCGTTGCTTCCCAGCAGGTCTCCAACCATTCCGATCAGGGTGCCCGATGAAGGGGCACCCCTCACCCCAGCAGGGCGGCTTCGACGCAGAGGCCTGGGCCGAAGGCCAGGGCCACGCAGGGCAGGGGTGCCCCGGCAAGACGCAGACGATCGAGGATGAACAGGATCGTGGCGGACGACATGTTGCCGCACTCCCGCAGCACCGCTGTGGAGGGTTCAATCGCACTGGCGGACAGGTCGAGACAATCGCGGACCGCCTCCAACAGGCGGGGCCCACCCGGATGGAGGGCCCAGGAGCCGATGGCGGCACGATCGAGCCCCTGGGCCGCCAGCCAGCCATCCAGCCAAGGGGCTAAGCGAGCGGCGATCAGGGCCGGAACGCGCGGGGAGAGGCCCATCTCGAAGCCATGGTCGGCAATCGTCCAGGCCATGGCATCGGCGCTATCCGGCAGCAGCGTGGAACCGGAAGCCAGGAGCCGCCAGGGGGTGCCGACGGGCGCGGGCGGGTCGGCGGCCAGAACCGTCGCTGCGGCGCCATCGGCAAACAGCGCATTGGCCACCACCCGCTCGGGGTGCCAACCCAGCTGTTGGTGCAGGCTGCAGAGTTCCAGAGCGCAGAGCAGCACCCTCGACCCGGCAACGGCCTGCCCAAAGGCATGGGCGACGCGCAGGCCGTTGAGGGCGCCGTGGCATCCCATGAAGCCCACCTGGGTGCGGGCCACATTCGGATCCAATGGCAGCCCCTGGATCAGGTCCAGGTCGAACCCGGGGGCCTGGAAGCCGGTGCAGCAAACCGTCACCAGATGGGTGATCGAATCGGGATCGACAGCGGCGGCGGCCAGGGCCGCGCTGCTGGCCCGCAGGGCCAGAGGACCGGCCTCGGCAGCGAAGCGGGCCATGCGCTCGGAAGTGGTGGGGTTGGCGTCTGCATAGAAGGGCAGGCGCTCCATCAGGGGGCCATCGGCATCGGCCAGCAACACGCTGTGGCGGAAGGCCACGCCGGAACGGCGCTGTAGGCGCTGCAGCAGGGTGGCCTGGACATCATTGGTCGCCGAGAGGCGTTGGGCCATGGCCGCCGATTCGGCCTGGCTGAGGCGATGGGATGGCAGGGCGGTGCCGATCCCCAGCAGAGTCACGGGCATGGGGGGGGGAGCGGCGCCAAGACGGGCCGGTGCAAAGACGCCAGGAGGGGTTCAGCCAGGCTGGGCCAGTGGCGCAGAGCGTCAAACAGAAGACGGCTGCACCAGGGTCGACGCAGAACCAGGGCCAGGGCCTGGCAGAGCCTCTGGCGGCGGGCCATCAGAGCGGCCTGGGATCGGCTCCAGTCCTGGGCGCGTTGGTCATCCCAGCCGTCGCCCAGGGCAGCGAGGGCCAGGGGGATGCTGCTGAGGGCGGCCATCAGGGCCCAGCCCATGCCTTCGCCCGTGAACGGTTCGACATAGCCTGCGGCATCACCCAACAGCAAATAGCGATGACCCGCCAGGGGGCTGTTGCTGCGGGTCAGGGCGGGGGTGAGCTGCCAGGCGGCCAGGGCGAGGGCGGGCAAGGGGGTGAAGCCGGCTTCGCGGAGCACCTGGCAGGCCGCCGCAGCAGGCCCGCCGGCCTCGGAGAGGGCAGCGCCATCAAAGGCCGCAGCAACGTTGAGAGCCCCATCCTCAAGACGCACCAGCCCGACATAGCCATGGCGGCCAATGGCCATGTGGAGCCTGCCATCGCCATAGGCCGCGATCGCCCGGTCCTGGGGGCCGTGGTTGGGGCCAGGGAGGAGGCAGCCAGCGCCGATGCGGGAGCCCGGCTGGACGCGACGGCCTGCTTCAGGCACCGCCTGCAGGCAGCGATGGACCAGCCCCGCGGCAACCAGCACGAGCTCGGCCTGCACCGTGGTGGACTCCCTGCCGCGGCGAAGCTGCACCGCCCGGGCGCCAGGATCAGCGGGCCCCAGCTCGGCCGTCACCTCGGGCACCAAGGTG
>JBIIHR010000162.1:0-4113 GCA_044235655.1 Cyanobium sp.
TGAAACTCCTCTGGGAGGCCCAGGGCATGGCAGCGGATGGGGCCGGAGAGGAGGAGAGGGATGCGGAGGCCACCATCGACCAGGCTGAAGGACGGGGGGCCCCAGCGCGCACGGCCGGGGCGGTGATCTGGGAAGCCTTTGTGCTGGTGTTTCTGGCGGAGTTGGGCGATCGCACCCAATTCACCACCATTTTTCTTGCGACGGCTCCTGCCTTCACCTTCGCGGGGCTGTTGGCGGGTACCCTGGCGGGCCATGGCCTGGTGACCGGATTGGCGGTGGGGGCGGGCAAGTGGATCGGGGGCCGGTTGAGTGAACAGCTCCTCTATCGCCTCAGCGGTGGGTTGTTCCTCGTGTTTGGCCTGGCGGCGCTACAACAGGCCCTGCGCTGAGGTTCGCTGCATGCCCCGCCCCTACCAACCGTCCCTGCTGCGTCTTCTCCACGGGGCGACGGCCCTGCTGGTGGCTGGGGCCTGGGCCACGGGCCTGATGGTGTACAGCCATTTCGATGGCCGCTGGGGCCGCCTGCCGGTGGCCTTCCCCGGGGAGTGGATCGACATCCACGGCACGGCGGGCGTGGTGCTCTGGCCGATCGCCCTGTTGTTCGCGCTCTATGCCCTGACCCTCGGCCGTGCCCGGCTCCGCCAACCGGCCAACGCCCTGGCCCTGGGAGCCCTGGTGCTGGCGGTGGGCAGCGGCAAGTTGATGGATGAAAGCTGGCTTCGCCAGGGCGACCTTGGTCAAGGGATCTACACCGTCCATCTTCTGGCCTGGCTGGCTGTAGCCCTCGCCGTTGCCCTGCATGTGGGATCGGTGCTGAGCAGGGGAGGGATGGGCCTGGCCCGGTCCATGGTGAGCCTGCAGATGCGTGCGCAGGATCTGCCAGGGGATTGGCTGCATCAGGTCCGTCGCCACTTCACCCGATAGGTGACGTGGATCCTGCGGCCGAAGCCACAAGCTCACTCGAATGGAGCCCGGGTTTCAGGGCGCGTCGTTGGTGGTGATCTCCTGGTCCAGCAGATCCTGGGCGAGCATGAGCAGGGCAATTCCCATGAGCGCCATAGCCTCACCCCGCTGGCTATCCCCCGTGAGCTCCAGGGTGCGAGCGGTTTCCAGGTGCTGGGGCCAGGTCAATCGCATGCCACCCATTCGCCAAACATTAATAGTAGTGATACAAAAAACTAATCAATGGGGTGGCTTCATACTTCGAAATACTGACAGGAACGGGGGCGGGTAGCGGTCGCTACTGGGTCTTGGGGCCCCTGGTCTATCTTTAGATTTGTTAAATACTCTTGATAAAGGGCCCTATGGGTGACTCTGCAATACCTCCTGCGATGCCTCCTACGATGGAATTGTCCATCGGGCAGCAGTTCGAGATCGAGCGTTTCAGTCGGGCCATCGATGCCACCGCCGATCCCGAGGCCCTGAAGGCCATCGCCAAGCAGCTGCTCCAGGCCTGGCAAACCCAGAAGGCGGCGACCAACTGGGTGATCGGCCAGCAGCTGGGCACCACCTCCAAGTCTCTGTAGTGCCTCTGGCGCGGGCGGGTCCTGGGAGCCCGACCGCGGGCGCAGGCCCCAGCCATGATCCGTTCGGCTATAGTACAGGCGTACTGATCTGGTTTCATGCCTGTTTCCTCCCCTTACGCCGTTTTCAGGGCTGTCGATCTGGGCTGGCCCATCGCCGCCCCCAGCCCTCCAGCGTCCCAGGTCTCTCCCCTCCCGTTTCCGTATCCGGCTCCATCGTTTCCTCGATCTGAGAAGCAGCGGGGCTCCAGCCCTCGTAGGCGTTCGCCGCGTCACCCCATCGGCAAGCCTGCTCTGGCGTCTCGCTCACTTGCTTTCCAGGCACCTGTCCCTCTCTCCTTCGTTCAGGGCACGTTGTTTTCCACTGGCCTGCTGTCTTCCTGAGCCTGCCTGGCTCAATTCATGGGTTTTGTCTCCTTGACTCCGCCCACGAGCCGCTCCACAACAATCTTCAACAGCAGCGACACCAGGCCCACCCCGCCGAGCACGAGGGCGGCGCCGTAGGCCAGTTCCGTGTCGTATTGCTTGTAGCTGTCCTCCACAAACAGGGGCAGGGTCTGGGTCTGGCCGGCGATGTTGCCGCTCACCACGGCCACGGCACCGAATTCTCCGAGGGCCCGGGCCGTGGTGAGCACCAGGCCATAGAGCACGGCCCAGCGCACCGTGGGCAGGGTCACCTTGCGAAACACCTGCCAGCTGGTGGCCCCAAGGGTGCGGGCGGCCTCCTCCTGATCCCAGCCCTCCTCCTCCAGCAACGGGATCACTTCCCTCGCCATGAATGGGAAGGTGACGATGATCGTGGCCAGGGCCATGCCAGGCCAGGAAAAAATGATCTTCCAACCCAGAAGGCCTACCCCATCCTTCAGCAGGCCATGGGTGGGGCTGTAGAGCAACACCAGCATCAAGCCCACCACCACGGGGGAAATCGAGAACGGCAGATCGATCACGCTCAGCAACAGGGCCTTGCCGGGGAACTGGCGCCGGGCGATGGCAGTGGCGGCCGCCAGGCCGAAGATCGTGTTGGCCGGCACGGCGATGGCCGCCATCAGCAGGGTGAGCTTCACGGCGGAGATCAGGTCGGGAGACGTGAGGTTCCCCAGAAAGGGCCCCAGCCCCTTGGCGAAGGCACCAGCCACCACCTGCAGGGCCGGCAGCAGGATCAGGACGGCCACGTAGAGCCCGGCAATCAACGGCACCAGCACAGAAGCACTGGGCTTTGGCAGGGAAAGGATCTGTTGGCGAAGGCGGCGAGACGAAGCCATGGCAGGGCAAACGGATCAAGAAAAAAAGTGGGGTCAGCCGACCACCATCGGATTGGCTTCCCAGTGGCGGCCCCACACCTGGAGACCATTGATCACCAGCAGGCTCAGCAGGGAAAAGCCGAGCATCACCATGCCGATCACGGTGGCGGAGGCGAAGTCGTATTCCTCCAGCTTCTGGATGATGAGGGTGGGCGTGATCAGATCCCGGAAGGGCACATTCGAGGAGATCATCACCACCGAGCCGTATTCTCCAACCGCTCGGCTGTAGCCCTGGGCCACGCCGGAGAGGATGGCGGGCATCAGCTGGGGCAGCACCACCCGCTGCAGGGTCTGCCGGGGGGAGGCCCCCAGGCACCAGGCGGCCTCCTCCTGATCCTGCTCCATGGCCCGCAGCACGGGTTCCACGCTGCGCACCACAAAGGGAAGGGAGATGAACACCATGGCAATGGCAACCCCCAGCCAGGTGAACGACACCTTCAACCCGAAAAGGGCTTGCAGGGGGGCACCAAGCCAGCCATTGGTGCTGTAGAGCCCGGCAAGGGCCAGGCCCGCCACGGCGGTGGGCAGGGCAAAGGGAAGATCGATCAGGGCATCGAGGAGACGTTGCCCTGGGAAGCGGCAACGCACAAGGGCCCAGGCGATCACCACGCCAAAGATCCCATTCAGGAGGGCGGCCACCAGCGACAGCCCGAAGGTGATCCGGTAAGTGGCCAGGGCTTCCGGCGTGGTGGCCAGCTTGAAGAATTGCACGGGCCCTACGGCTAGGGCCTTGAGCGCCATGGCCCCCAGGGGAAGGAAGAGCACCAGAATCAGGTAGATCCAGGTGATGCGCCACGACCAGCTCAGCCGCAGCCACTTGGGCCAGGCCAGGGGGCTGACCCGGCGGGGAGCCGCGGCAGAAGGCTGGGGTGGGGACATGGGTTGAAGCTACGGTTTAACGATGGGGAAATAGTAGATCTTCGGCGGTGCCACGTACGGCTCTTGCTTTAGGTGTTCCCGTTGGGAAGGCCCCGCGGGAAGGGGAGCCCATTCCTGGGCGATGGAGGGCCAGGAAGAGGTGGGCGAGATCGTCGCGATCCATGGGGCTGAGCTCGCCGTCGCTGCTCCAGTGCAAGCTCCAGGGAGGGAGGGGCTGGCTCATGGCAGGGGAGGAATAAGCAGGTCGTCCTCGCCGATGGGCAGCAACTGGCCATCGGCCCGGAAGCGGCTGAGGATCTTGGTCACCGTCACTCGGGTGAGGCCGCAGAGATCCGCCAGGCCCCGGTGGGTGAGGTTGAGCTCGCTCAGGGAGAGCCTGCAGCCGTGGCTGTTCACCTGGCCGAAAGATC
>JBIIHR010000163.1:0-4108 GCA_044235655.1 Cyanobium sp.
CAAAGCTTGCAGGGCTGTGCTGGGCGATGGCGATGGTGAAGCCCCAGATTGCCGCCTGCTTTGCGATTCCCTTCCTGCAAAGGCGTCAGATTTCAGGTCTGGTTCTGGGCGCAGCCCTGCTGCTCGGGCTTACAGCTGCGGCCCTTACCCATACCGGCACAGCTCCCGGAGCCTTCCTCTTGAGTTGGTTCCAGACCCTGCCGTCATTCATTGCGAAGGGCAACGCGAATCTGCTTGCAGCCCTCCTGCCTCTCCTTCGTAACCTGCTGATTCACCACACTGCCCTTGCGGCCGCCGGTCTGACACTCAGCGGCACACTGTTGGCAGTTGGCGGTTGGATGCTCCTTCGCCGGGTTGGCAGGAATGGCGCCGCCGCACCTCACCTCTCCGAATCATTCCTCACCGACCCCCTGCAATTGGCCGGTTGTTGCGCCGTTCTCGGTGGGGTGTCCTTCTACCACTTGCATCACGACAACATCATGATGTATCCAGCCCTTCTGGCCTGCTGGCGCAACCAGCTGCGCTCCCCCTGCCTGGGCAACATCACCCTGTCAGTGGTGCTGGCGCTATCCCTCTGGACTCCCCAGTCGATGCAGCAATGGGTTCCCGGCCATGCTCAGGTTCAGAGTCTGATCTGGCTATTGGTGGGAGTCGTGCTGCTCAGACAGGTGCTCAACCCGCGACCTCAGAACCCAGGCCATGAGCTTGGCTGGGGCCCATGAGAAGCGTGCTTTCAGGAACCGGACAGCAGCACGCCACCTGCCATCAGCAGGGCAAGCGCAAAGGCTCTTCCCACTTCACCGGAACCCCGACGCAGCAGCAGGGCAGTGCCGCCGCAGAGCACGGCTGAGGTCAGGAGAGCCCCACCCCACCAGAGCAGGGCAGCACCGCCATCGCCAGGAGCCTCCAGACCGTGCAACACCCCATGGATCGCCACAGCTGTGCCGACGGCTATCCCACCGAGCCATCGGCTGGTGCGATCCGCTGATCCCTTGCCGCTCCAGAGCAGAGTGAGCCCGGCGACGGCCACGACCGCCAGGGGAGCCAGGGTCTCCAGCAGGGGCAAGGACCAGCCGAGGTTGCACGAGATAGCCCCGACCACCCCACCCCCCAGTGCCCAGGGCAGCAGGAGAAAGGACAGCTGGGATGCGGCCGTGCCCACGGCAAGCAGCATCAGCAGGTGATCCACCCCCAGCAAGGGATGGGCCAGGCCCGCCAAGCCGCCCGCCCCGGCGGTTCCATGGGCCTCGGCAGGGAGGGCACCCATTGCCAGGGCCGCCATCAAGGCGAGGGCAGTGGTGGGAAGGAAAAAACGTTTCATGAGAAATCTCGGTCCGCGCCGAGAGAGAAGGGGAACAACGGAAGAGTGTTCTGACTGAGGGCGGAGCCCATCACAGTTGCGGGACAGCGACGGACTCATGGCCTCCAGCATGCAGGAGGCCCCGTTTTTCCACTATGGAGTGTCAGTAGCCCCCTGCACACCTGATGGCGCAACAGGATGGGACGAACAGGGCATCCAGAGCTTGCCCATGGCATGGGCACCGCTGCAGCCCAAGTCCCTGGCCTTGCGAAGGGCCTCAGCCTGGCTGGGATAGGCATAAAGATTCTCCATCGCCGATGGGGGAGCATCGCCATGGAGGTGGCTTCTGGCGTGGTGTCCGTTTCCTGGCCCCCCGGCCAGCCGTTTCACCCCCATTCCTTCCACGCCGGCCCACCAGACCCCCATCACATTCACCCCAGCCACGAGCACCCCCATCCCCACCACGCAAAGGTTGACCAGGCCCATGCCCACCGCGCCGATGCTGAAGACACCCATCGGCACGATGCCGATGCTCACCACCCCCATCGGCACAATGCCAACGCTCACAACCCCCAGAGGAGCGATCCCAATAGCAAATCGCCTGGGTCTTCCACCGCAACCTCGTTGTTCAGGCCCTGAATGCTGGGATGACCGGGATGGCTCAGTGGGAAGCATGGAAGATTCAGTGGGAATGGGAATCCCCATGGCGATCACAGGGCATCCACCGATCACCCATCTGGTGAGCCCCGGTGCAGTGGAACTGCTTGGCAGCCTTCTCGGCCTCAGCCTTGGTGGCGTAGGTGGCAGGAACGGCACTGCCGCTGGAGGGCTTCTCGGCAAACGCCTCGATGGGAACAAAGAAGGCAACCAGAAGAACGCTGGCCAGGGGAAGGGATGGCCTCATCACAAAAAAGCAGCTCGGCAACCTTAGTGGCCATGCCCGCCCTCTGGCTGTCCTGCACCCCTAGGTCGTGTAATCGGCGTTGATGCGCACATATTGATCGGACAGATCACACCCCCAGGCCCTTCCCTCACCTGGACCGGGGCCCACCACCAGACGGACGACGACGGTGTCGTCCACCAGGTAGGCGCCAGCGGCCCGCTCCCGCATGTAAGTGGAGGCGGCGGACCGATCAAAGGCCAGGGGTTGGCCCGCTGCCATCAGCTGATGCTCCCCGAGCCAGAGAACCACCGCCTGGGGATCGAAGGCCACCCCTGCCCGACCCGCCGCCGCCACGATGCGGCCCCAGTTGGGGTCGCGCCCATGGATGGCGCACTTCACCAGGGACGACCCACAGACGGTGCGAGCGATGCGGCGAGCGGCCTCCCCATCGGAGGCCCCCTCCACCTGCACTTCGATCAGGCAGGTGGCCCCTTCCCCATCCCGGGCGATCGCCTTGGCCAGGTGTTGCGACACCGCCGTCAGGCCGGCCTCCAGGGCATCGAAGTGTGCGGGGCTCAGGGGATCTCCGGCTGCAAAGGCCAAGTACGTGTCGTTGGTGCTGGTGTCGCCGTCCACCGTGATTGCGTTGAACGAACGATCCACGGCCCTCCTCACCATTCCTTGCCAAACATCGGAGGGCACTCCCGCATCGCAGGTCAGATACCCCAGCATCGTGGCCATGTCGGGATGGATCATCCCCGACCCCTTGGCCATCCCACCGATCCGCACCGATCGGCCATCGAGAGAAGCCTGGAGAGCGATCTGCTTCTCCACCAGATCCGTGGTGAGGATCGCGCGGGCCGCTGCGGTTCCCCCGTGGCTGCTGAGGGAAGCCACCAGCGGATCCAAACCTGCCAGTAGGCGATCCATGGGAATGGGCACCCCGATCACCCCGGTGGAGCAGATCAGGATCTCCTCTGGCGCCAGACCCAGCCGCTCAGCGAGGGCGGCCGTGGCCGCCAGGCTGTCCACCAGTCCCCGCTTCCCGGTACAAGCATTGGCCTGGCCCGAATTGATGAGCACGGCCCTGGCCCTGCCGCCGGAGGCCCCCAACCGCGCCGCACACAGATCCACGCAGGCGGCCCGCACCACCGTGGTGGTGAACGTGCCGGCGCAGACCGCACCCTGGGGAGCCAACAGCAAGGCCAGATCGGGACGGCCGGATGCTTTCAGGCCGGCGGTACTGCCAGCTGCCTGAAAACCCTGGGGCGCCGTTACGCCACCGGGAAGGGGAGACCAAAGCTGCGCCACCAGGCCCCGACAAACTGCCCCCATCTTGTCTCGCCAACGTTCGAGCACGGGCAAGCCCGCAAATGCCAGGGCAAGATGGGCCCACCCACCACAGGGTTCGCCGCATGGCCACGGCCCCACCTCCAACCACTCGACCACGGCAGGCCCGCCGTGACCCCACCCCTCCGTCCCCACGCTGGAGCCGTTGGTTGCTGCTCGGGCTGATCTGCGGGCTTGGGTACGGCATCACCCAGCGGCTCCTGGAGGTGCGCTGGGGGGAGGGCTCACCAAAGGCTCCGGCGTTCAAAGAGAAGTCGCCCCCCAGTGGCACCACGCTGGAAGAGATGAGGGAGCAACAGAGAGAGAAACCCAAGCCCCTTCCCGCTGACCTGGAAGAGCTCGGCCGCCAGCAACGCGAGGAAGAAGAAAAAGAACAGCAAGAGACGGACAAGCAAGACACGGAGAAACCAATCCAGCCAGCGCGAAGGGAGCCGGAGGCCCCCCCCATCGAGCGGAACCCACCGCCCAGCAGCCCAGCCCAGGCCCCCACGCTCGTTCCCCCTCCCCCAGTGCCTCCGCCCCTGCTCCCTCCACCCCCCCTGCCCCCCCAACTGACCTCACCACCGGCATCCCCG
>JBIIHR010000164.1:0-4107 GCA_044235655.1 Cyanobium sp.
GGGCGTTCCGAGACCCGGCGCACGGCAGCCGCCCGCAAACGACGCTTTGGCAGCTCCCAGAAGCCCCGGGTGTGCCTGGATGTGGATGGAGTGCTGGCGGATCGCACCTATGGGCGCGGGGCCGAAGATCTGGGGGATCCGATCCCGGGGGCGGTGGAGTTCACCCGAGCCCTGGCCCAGCGGGCTGAGGTGGTGATCCATTCCGCCCGACTGGCGGCGGAGGATTCCACCTCGGCCGCGGGTCGCAAGGCGGAAGCCCGCCTGCGCGACTGGCTGGACCAATACGGTTTCGCCTATCAGTCCATTGCCAGCGGTGTGGGCAAACCTGTGGCTTCTGCCTACGTTGACGATCGGGGGGTGAGCTGTCGTCCCATGGACGATGGTCCCCGCGCCTTTGAGGATGCTCTGCTGGCTGTGGAGCGCCTTTGCGGTCCCTCCGATCCGGCCACCTGAACTGGGCCGACTCCTGTACTCACCGCTGATGGCCCGCAGTCTCCGCTTTCTCTACGGCGAGTCCGAAACCACCTTCGCCATGGAGAAGGTGGATCGGGGCAAGCTCTACGGCAGCCGCTCCATCGAAACCCTCGATGCCGACAGCCAGCGCTGCAACCTGGCCACCCTCGCCAGCGACGGTCGCACCCTGATTCCCAACGGCGGCACGGCCATGGCCCACCTCTCCCCCACCGGAGAGTGGGTGGAGAACGACACCCTGGCGGCCCTGGATCGGGAGGGCCATCCCCTGGCCAAGCTCCCCTCCAGCTTCGAGGGGCCCATCGCCCTCGAGGAGACGGTGGATGAGGACCGTCTGCTGGAGCACAGCATCCGACTCACCTATGCCCTGGCCGGCGAGGGGGTGGGCACCGGAGCCCTGGCGTCGGCCTTGGCGGAGGGCACGATCTTCACCTTTCCCTTCAGCTGGCGCGGGGGGTTCGATACCGATCCGGCCTTCCTGCTGCAGAGCGAGGAAGGGGGAATCTGGCTGCTGATCGGCGATCCCAACACGATCCGCCTGGTGGGCCTGGAGCAAGCCGCCGCCTGTGGGCCTGAGGCGGAAGAGGAGCCCGAGGCGGAAGGGGAGATGGGCTCCGAACTCGACTTCACCATGCTCTGAAATCCATGCCGGAGATCAATCTTTCCGATAGCCGAAAGCGGGATGCGGTGGTGAAAGCCGTGGGAACCCGGGTAAGGGAACGGCTGCGCTGGGTGGGGCCCGATGGGGAGTTCCCCTCCACCCATCGCCTGCTCAAATCCACCGTGGACCACGATCTGGATGCCCTGCAGGCGCAGTTCGGCGAGCCGGAAGCCATCGCCCAGGCCCTGGTGAACGGCGATCCTGAGGTGGATCTGGAGCGCTTTGGCCAGAGTCTGTGGTTCCTCTCCCGGGTGTTCATCAACCCGCAGGAGAAGCCCGTTTATCAGGTGCAGCAGAACGAGCTGGTGTTCTCCCCCACGGGGCAGGTGCTGGCCCGCCGGCCCCTGCAGCGCGCCGAAGCCAACACCAACGCCGCCATCCCCCTGCAGTGGACCGGCCGGATGATCCCCAAAACGGAGGCCGTGCGTCGCTATGTGTTCAGCGATCTGATGCAGATCCTTCACATCAATGGCCTCACCTACGACTTCCTCTTTGGCATGGCCGGCGAGCTCGCCGCCAGCGCCAGCCTGATGCTCGTGGGGGCTGGCAAGGGGGGCAAGGATCCCCTGGTCTTCCGCCGGGGCAGCGTGCCCTATCGCGGCTTCCTCGAGGGACGGGTGCAGGGGGATCGTTATGCCCTCCTGTTGCATCTCTCCAATGCTGAGCTCAAACGGCCCGATTCCGTTGCCCCTGCCAACCCATGACCCCTCCCCGCAAGCCATCTCCGGCGGCTGCCGCATCTGAAGCTCCCGCGGCGGAGCCAACAACCCCTCAGCCCACGGCTGCCGTCGCGGCGAAGCCTGCCCGACGCCGCACCAAGGCCGTGCCGGAATCCCCGGCAGAGGCGCCCCCCCCTGCAGCCGAAGCCGCAGCCCAAGCGGACGCCGCTCAGCCGGTGAGCCCCACGACCGCCCGTCGCAGGAAGGCTGTTCCCGACTCTGGGAAAGGGGACGCTATCTCTGGGGCCCCAGACGTTCCTAAGGCCGAGGCCACTGCGGCGAAGCCAGCCCGCCGCCGCTCCGCCTCAACCTCGTCTCCGGCGTCCGAAGCACCGGCAGCGGATGCACCACCAGCAAAGAGCCCAGGCTCTAAATCGCAAGACGCCGGCGCCCTGGTCGCCCTCCTCGACCCCCAGACCCTCCGCACCCTCCACGGCACCTATGCCACCGCCAGCGCCGAAGGGCTGCGGAATCCGGAGTGGCTGCGGCAGGCCCGCTGGCGGCGTCGCCAGCTGGGGGAGAGCATGCGCGCCTTCGACATCGACACGGCTCGCCAACGGCTGCCCGCGGCGGAGGATTACGTGATCAGCCGCAAGATCGACGGGGAATTCACCTGCCTCCTCTATAGCCAGGGGGTCTGCCTCTCCCTCAATCCAGGAGGCACGGTGCGCGTCGGTGCCCCCTTCCATCAAGAGGCGGCGGAGCGGCTGGCGGCGGCCGGGGTGAAGGAGGCGTTTCTCGGAGGTGAGCTCTACGTGCGCCGCAGCGATGGCCAGCGCCCCCGGGTGCACGATGTGACGCGGGTGGCCCGTAAGCCCACTAGCGATGCCGAAGTGGCCAGCCTCTGCTTCGCCGTGTTCGACATCTACCGGCTGGATGGCGACGACTACAGCGCCCGCCATGGCGAGGCTCTCCAGCTGGCGGGCAGGCTCTTCGAGAAGGGCGAGCGGGTGCACGTTGTGGAGAGCACCACGGGCGAGCGGGAAGCGGTGTTTGCCCACTACCGCAAATGGGTGGAGAAGGAGGGAGGTGAGGGGGTGGTGGCGCGCAGCATCTCTGCGGGCCTGTTCAAGATCAAGCCAAGGCACAGCCTCGATCTGGCGGTGGTGGGCTTTTCCGAAGGCATCGACGACCGGGCTGGCCTTCTCCACAGCCTGCTGGTAGCTGTGCCCATTGATGAAGACAGCTTTCAGCTGGTGGGCCGGGTGGGGGGCGGCTTCACGGAGGAGGTGCGCGCCTCCTTGCTGCAGCAGCTCGCAGAGCGGGCGGTGGAGAGTGACTACGTGGAGGTGAACAGCGACCAGGTGGGTTACCGAATGTTGGAGCCGGGCCTGGTGGCGGAACTGTCCTGCCTCGATGTGGTGTCACGCACGTCCCAGGGGAGCAGTATTGATCGGATGGTGCTGGATTGGCATGCCGGCCAGCGCCGCTGGGAGGGGGTGCGCCGCCTGCCCCTCTGCAGCCTGATTTCGCCCCAGTTCGTGCGCCTGCGCGACGACAAGCACGCCACCCCGGAGCATGTGCGCCTGAGCCAGCTTTCCGATATCGCCGATATTCCGGAGATGGAGCGCGGCGTGGCGGAGATTCGCCTTCCCGAGAGCACCATCCTGGAGCGGGCGGTGGCGGTGAAAGTGCTTAAGGGGGCCACGATGGTGCGCAAGCTTCTGCTTTGGAAAACCAACAAGGAGGAGCAGAGCCGGGATCATCACGCCTACGTGCTCCACCTCACCGACTACAGCCCCAACCGGGAAAGCCCCCTCAACCACGAGATCCGGGTGAGCAGCAGCGAGCAGCAGATCAGGGCCATGCTTGCTGCCTGGAAGGAGCAGGTGTTCGTGGGGGGCTGGAAACAAGTAGGCGCCGGCAGCGAATGAGGATCGTGAGTTGGAACATCCTGCATGGGGGTGGCGGCCGCCGCCAGGCCATCGCCGAGGCCATCACCACTCTCGCCCCGGATGTGGCTCTCCTGCAGGAGGTGCGCGCCTGGGATGGTCGTGGCCCCGACCCCCTGCTGGAGGGCCTGGCGGACGGGGGCCTGGAGGCCCAGGTGGCCTCGCCCGTGGTGGGGCGAGAGAATGGCCTCCTGATCGCCAGCCGCTGGCCGTTTCGAGCCACGCCCTTGGCTCAGGTGCCGGGGCAGCCGGTGCACATGCTGCAGGCGGAGCTCCCCTGGCCGAAGGAAGACGCCGGGCGAGCTGAGGAGGAGGAGGGGGAGACCGACAGCCTGCGGGTGGTGGCGGTGCACTTTCCTCAGAA
>JBIIHR010000165.1:0-4105 GCA_044235655.1 Cyanobium sp.
ATGTAACGCCAACCCCAGGGACTATTTATGAAATCATCGGCATTAGCGGTATCTACGACGACAGCAACTTTGAAGATGGCACTGGGATCGTATCTCTTTCCAGTTCCACGATTCCTAAGGTGTTTCGCTACGATGGGGAATCCTCGCCTCTGATTACAGATTTCAGAGGGATTAAGTTTGTTGTTCTATCCGGGATGGAGGTTCATCTTCAGTACCGAGGCATAGACGACTATGGTCCGGCAGGTACAGTTATAACAAGGGAATCTTTCACAAGGAACGGTATCACACGGGAGATTTTCAGACGTTATGATAATGTTTCATCAAATCTGTCCCCAGTCGGCGCGGGCGACACGGGTGATCTTGGCAGCGCGACCAGCACGTCTGTCCCCGCTCCGTTATCAGTGTTTTGTGCGGGTGCAGCCTTCAAAAGTGTGCGCCGCATGCGTGAGTTGAGCAAGCGTCTTCACCGCAGATGATGGGCTTTTGCCAAGTGGCCGACCCGTTGATGCGGCTGCTGAAGGACAGGCCGGGATCTTGCTGTCGGCACTGAGCAAGGGCACCCCAAAGGCGCGGGCCTGGGCCACCAGGAAGCGATCGGCAGGTTCAGGGCGTGGGGATCTGGTGGGCCTGTGATCAGGGCATTCAGCTCAGTTCGGCAGATCCTCCTCCACCTCAAACACCACCAGCTCCGTGATGAGCAGCTCCTCCGGCAGGGCATCACTGGCCTCCCAGAGATCCATCGTGGTGATCGGATAGCCGGCAGCCTGGGCGATTGCCGCCACTGCTGCCGCATCCTCTGCGCTGGCGAGGGCCTCCAGCAGCTCGGGGTGGTGTTCCGCCTCCAGCAGAAAGCGGGCCAGGGGGGCTTCCAGGGGCAGCAGATCGGGCTCCGGTGGAAACAGGTCTTCGGCCGGGACTCCGCTGGCCTGCCAGAGATCCAACTCCGTGATGGGGTATCCGGCGGCCCGGGCGATGGCCGCCACCGCTGCCGCGTCGGGGGCGGTGGCCAGCGCCTGCTGCAGCGAAGCATCACCCTGGGCCTGATGCAGGAAGCCCACCAGCGCCTCGGGTAGGGGCGCTGGCCACACCTCCTCCCTGGTGCCCTGGGTTGCTTCGCTCACCTGCTCCAGGCCATCCTGAAAGCCGGCGATCTCTTCGGGGCTGGCGGCACTGGCCCGCCAGAGGTCGAGCTCCCGGATGGGATAGCCGGCGGCCTGGGCGATCGCCGCCACCGCCGCCGCATCGGGGGCGCTCGCCAGCGCCTCCTGCAGCGCGGCATCGCCCTGGGCCTGATGCAGGAATCCCTGGATGGGGTCCTCGTCCAGCCAGGGATCGGGCAGCATCCCGGCCCGGCTCTCCTCGCCGGCTGGGCCTGGATCCTCCCCTGAAGCAGTCGCCTGCGCAGCAGGATCAGAGCGGAGCTCCTCCGGGGTGGCGGCGCTGGCCTCCCAGAGATCCAGCTCGCTCACGGGGTACCCCGCGGCCCGGGCGATCGCCGCCACGGTGGAGGCATCCGGCGCCTCACAGAGCAGGGCCTGGAGCCGCTGATCGGTGTGGGCCTGCTCCAGGAAGGCCTCAAGGGACGCGAGCGACATGGGGAGGCAGCAGCACCATCCTCTGCTTAGCAAGGGGCGCCGTCTTCGCCCACGCCACTGGGCCTTTCGTCGTTGCCAAGCCGCTTCCGCGCATTCCTAAAGCATGTCCAGTCGGCGCCTGAGTTCCTTCAGGTCTTGCCAGGTGTGCCATTTCGGCGACCCCGGCTCCTTGGAGGCGTTGCGCAGCAGATAGGAGGGGTGAAAGATCGGCATCAGCCACCGCCCCTCCAGAGCCCCGTCCGTTCCTTGTTGCCACTGCCCCCGCAGGCGCGTGATGCCCCCCTTGATGCCCAGCACCCCCTCCATGGCCGTGGCGCCGGCGAGCACGATCACGGCCGGATCCACCAGGGCGATCTGCTCCAGCAGCCAGGGGCGGCAGGCGGCCATCTCTTCGGGCGTGGGTTTGCGGTTGTCCGGCGGGCGGCACTTCACCACATTGCAGATGTAGGCCCCTTCATTGCTGTCGATGCCCACACTGGCGAGCATCTGATCCAGGAGCTGGCCGGCCCGCCCCACGAAGGGGAGCCCCTGGGCGTCCTCCTGGGCGCCGGGCCCTTCGCCGATCACCATCAGCGGGGCTTGCGGATTGCCCCGGCTCACCACCACCTGTTGGCGCCCCTGGGCCAGGGGGCAGAGGCGGCACTCCGCGCAGGCCTGGGCCAGGGTGGCCAGGGCTGCGTTCAAGGGGGGAGGGGCATCCGGAGGGGGCATGGAGGGAGGGGGCTGAATCTGGCGACTGTTCTGCGAAGGTATGAAGTTTCCTGAATAAACACCGAGGGGCCTTGGCTGGCCGACCTAGTGCAGGATGACGCATCCCAATCCGCTGTGCCTGCCCTGATGTCGGCCCCGCTGAAGCTGTCCGTCAGGGGCGCCTCCCTGCAGCCCTCCCTCACCCTCGCCATCGCCGCCAAGGCCAAGCAGCTTCGGGCTGAAGGGTGCGACATCTGCAGTCTCTCGGCGGGGGAGCCGGATTTCGACACCCCGGCCTTCATCCGCCAGGCCGCCTCAGCGGCCCTGGAAGCAGGCCACACCCGCTATGGCCCGGTCCCCGGGGAGCCGGCCCTGCGGGCAGCGATCGCCAAGAAGCTCAGGGAGGAGAACGGCGTTGCCGCCACCCCCGACCAGGTGCTGGTGACCAACGGCGGCAAGCAGGCCCTCTTCAACCTCTTCCAGGTGCTGCTCAATCCGGGGGATGGGGTGCTCCTGCCCATGCCGTGCTGGCTGAGCTATCCGCCCATGGCGGAGCTGGCGGGCGCCACGGTGCAGCCCCTGGGCACGGAAGCTGCCCGGGGCTTTCGCTTTTCAGCCGAGGAGCTGGAGCAGGCCATCACTCCCGCCACCCGGCTGCTGGTGCTCAACAGCCCTTCCAATCCCACGGGGATGGTGATGGGGCGCTCCGATCTGGAGGCCATCGCCGAGGTGCTTCGCCGCCACCCCGAAGTGGCCGTGGTGTGTGATGAGATCTACGAATCCCTCCTTGCCCCGGGCCATACCCACCACAGCCTGGCGGCCCTGGCTCCCGACCTGGCCGAGCGGATGTTCATCGCCAATGGTTTTGCCAAGGGCTGGGCCATGACCGGCTGGCGGGTGGGCTGGTTGTTTGGTCCCGCCCATGTGGTGGCGGCCGCCAGCGCCCTCCAGAGCCAGTCCACGAGCAATGTCTGCAGCTTTGCCCAGTTCGGGGCCCTGGCGGCCCTTGAGGGATCGCGGGACTGTGTGCAGGAGATGGCGGCCCGCTTCAATGAGCGCCGCCAGCTGCTCAACGAGGGTCTGGCCGCGGTGCCAGGCTTGCAGTTGGTGGCGCCTGAGGGAGCTTTTTACGCCTTCCCGGATGTGAGCGCCTGGGGGCTGGATTCCATGACCCTCTGCAACCGCTTGCTGGATGAGGTGGGGCTGGCGGTGGTGCCGGGCATCGCCTTTGGCGACGATCGCTGCCTTCGCCTCTCCTGTGCGGCCTCCACCGAGACGATTCAGGATGGCCTCCAGCGGCTGGTGGCCTTCCAGGCCCAGCTCTGAGTTTCTCCCCAACCTGCCGCATGCTTTCAGGCGTCCCCAAAAAACTCGCCGTCATCGGCGACAGCGGCGTGTTCGGCTGGGGGGATCCGGAAGAGGGGGGATGGTGTGAACGGCTGCGGCGGCACTGGATGGCTCTTCCCGCCGGACCCGTGGTCTACAACCTGGGGGTGCGGGGCGACGGGCTGGAGCGGGTGGCGGCCCGACTCACGACGGAAGTGGGCGTGCGGGGGGAATTGCGCCGCCAGGTGCCCCAGGGGATCCTGCTGGCGGTGGGGCTGAACGACTCGGCTCGGGTCGGCCGACCCGATGGTCGCCCCCAGTTGGCCCCGGAGGCCTTCCTGTTTGGGTTGCAACAATTGCTCAGCCAGGCCCAGGCCATGGCGCCGGTGTTCGTGCTCGGGCTTACCCCGGTGCAGGACGAGACCATGCCCTGGGCTGAGGTGCTCTGGTACCAGCTGGCGGACGTGCAGCGGTATGAGGGCCTATTGGAGGAG
>JBIIHR010000006.1:0-13036 GCA_044235655.1 Cyanobium sp.
CGAAGTGAAACACTTTTTCCACCCCCGGATTCTCAAAAAGGCTCTTCAACCTCGGTGCCTCCTGCTGGCCTCTAGCAAGGCGGATGCAGCACACCCGATCCTCCCCGTCGCAGATCTGCACCAGGCACAGCCGATCCCGACCATGCATCAGCCCCATGGCTTCCGTATCCACGGCCAGGGCGGGTGCCTGCGCATAGAGGGCCAGCCACTCCCCATCCAGGTCGCCATCGAACACCGCAAAGCGGCTCGGTGGTGGATTGCCTTTCCCGCCCCCATTGGCCTGGCCCTGTGCAGGAGTCCCCGTCATGTGTCCGTTGTCATCTGCTTGTCCATGCTGCGCCATGGCGGGCTGGGGGAAGGGGGGGCCCTTGCCAAGCCGGCCGCTAGTTCCCCCCAGCTTTGGGCTCTTCCGGACAGAATTTGAGGCCGGTCTATGGCGTTTAGATGGCTCCTTTTGGTTCCACCCTCCTGCTGACCGTGCTGATGGGCATTGGTCTGGTGTTCTTCCTTCGGGCGGCCAGCAAAGACCGCACCACCGTGGTGGAGGTCCAGTCCCCCCGTCCCGCCCTGGAAGTGCTGGATGGGATGGTGGCCTGGCTAGGGAACAGGGGGTGGAAGCCCACTTCCAAGGATCCCCAACGGCAGGTGCTGCGCTTCTCGGGCCAGGTGCAGGCGAGTCTTCCCCTGGCTGTCTTGCTTTCCCTGCTGGCCAGCCTGGGGGCTGGCAGCCTCGCCCTGGTGCTCCATCAGCTGATACCGGGGGTGGGCTGGTGGGTGCTTGCCCTGGCCCTGCTGGGGCCCCTCGCCGGGAGGATCTACTGGCACCGGGCCGCTCGCCCCGAAAGCCTCGAACTACGGCTGATCGAGGGGGCTCCCGATGGGGGCAGCACCTTGCAGCTGCGGGCCCATCGCGATGAACTCATCGCCATGGAAAAAGACCTGGGCCCATCGCTGGGCCTGGCCAGCGATGGCCGCCTGATGCGTTCCCCCATCTGATCCCGATGCGCCTCTTCCCCCTTCTGTTTGCCACCTCCCTGGCAAGCCTCACCGTCTCCCTCGGGCAGGCTCCGCTCTCTGCCCAAGTTCCCCTTCCTGAGGGGGCGAGCCTTCTGGCCCGGAGCCCAGGTTCAACAGATCCCCTCACGGGTGTGCGCAGCGGCATGCGAAAGGACTGGATTGGCCTGAGATCCGTTTCGCCGGACACCCCCATCCTCGTGATGGCAGGCCATGCGGACTCCCAGGGGATCGCCGGCTCGGGCACCAGCGGGGAGGCTGTGGGGGTGCTGGGGGCGGCACCCATGATGCAGGGCATCACGGATGAGCACTACTGGAACCTGGTGTTGGCCCACGCGGTGGCCACCCTCGGCCGTGCCAGGGGCCTGCGCATTGATTTCTACAAGCCCCCCGTTCGCACCATCCATGATGCCGATCACCCAGGCACCAACTGGAGTGTGGGCCGACAGCATGCTCTGGCGGATGGCTATGCCTTCGAAATCCATTTCGATGCTTATGGCCCTTCCGGCGTGGGCTCGGGCCTGATCCCGCCCCTGCATCGGCCCTTCAGCCGCATTGATGAAAGTCTGGCCCAGGAATTCGGGGCCTACCCCATGAACTTCCGCGATCGCCTTGGAGGTCCCAAGCGAGGGGTAGCCATCCTGGAACTGGGCAAGCTGGAGGGCCGGCTGGAAGCATCCCTGCGGGACCCACGCACCCGCCAGCAGACCGTGAACCTGCTGGCGGAGCGGGTGGTGATGGCCCTCGAGATCGGTCTGGGGCGTGTGCCGGCCCGCCAGGGCGTGGGCCGGATCAGCTCACAGCCTGCAACGGTGCGCAGCGGCTCTCCAGCGATGGGTCGTCCAACCAGTTCTGGGGCCGAGTGAACACCTCCGTGAGCAGGGCCTCCCGGCTTCCAGCCTCGGGGGAGTAGGCGTATTCCCAGCGCACCAGCGGCGGCAGGGACATCAAAATCGATTCCGTTCGGCCATTGGTCTGCAGGCCGAAGATCGTTCCACGGTCGAAAACCAGGTTGAACTCCACATACCGGCCGCGCCGATAGAGCTGAAACTGTCGCTCCTTGTCGCCCCAGGGGAGCGGCTGCCGGCGCTCCACGATGGGCACATAGCTCGGCAGGAAGGCGCCTCCGCAGGACTGGGCGAGGCGGAAGAGTTTTTCCCAGTCCTGTTCGATCGGACCGATGGCCCTGGACGCCTGGGCTCCGGGACCTGCGGGATCGGAACCCTTGTAGAGCACCCCGCCCCCATCCTGGTAGTCGTAGAAGATGCCGCCGACCCCTCGGGTCTCGCCCCGGTGCTTGAGGTAGAAGTATTCATCGCACCAGGGTTTGAATACGGGGTAGTAGGCCTGATCGATGGCGTCGCAGGCCGTTTTCAGGGTGCGGTGAAAGTGCCTGGCATCCTCCAGGAAGGGGTAATAGGGAGTGAGGTCTGCCCCACCGCCGAACCACCACACGGGCCCCGCCTCGAAATAGCGGTAATTGAGATGAACGGTGGGGATCCAGGGGCTTCGGGGGTGCAACACCATGGAGGTGCCGATGGCAAACCAGGGATGGCCCTTGGCCTCGGGACGCTGGTTGAGGATCGAGGGGGGCAATTCCTCCCCCTGCACCTCCGAGAAGTTCACCCCGCCCTGTTCAAACACCCGGCCCGCCTTCATCACCCGGGAGCGGCCCCCTCCCCCTTCCGGCCGTTCCCAGCTCTCCTCCTGAAACCGACCCTCCCCATCCACGGCCTCCAGACCGGCACAGATCGACTCCTGAAGACCCATCAGCAGATCCCTGGCCCGGCTCCTGGACGCGGCCGGGGGCGTCGCTTGGGGGGAGGAGGTGGACATGGAGGACAGGTGCTGGGGCTCCCCCAACCATCCCAGTCCGATGGGGTCATCCACAACCCATCGAGAGGCTCTGTCACCCCAGATGCTGCCTAGGATCCCGACCGACCGACGGGGAAGCCTGCTCCGCCCATGTCCACATCCAGCACCGATCCGGGCTCCGATCCCAGCCTGAGTGAGCTTGAACATCAGGCGATGGAGGCCCTCAGACCCCTCCGGGATGCGGGGACGGACCGCTCCTTGCTGGAACTGGGTTGGATCTCCAGCGTGCGGGTGCAGGGCCCCCGTGCCATTTTCCGCATGGCCCTGCCGAATTTTGCCGGCGGCCAGCGGGACCGCATCGCGGCTGAGGCCCGGGGGGCTCTATTGAAGCTCGACGGGATCGAGGACGTGCAAATCGAGCTGGCCACCCCCCCCTCTTCAGGCCCCATTGGGGGTGCTGGCCATGGGGCCTCTCCGGGGCCCGGAACGGGCCTGCCTTCACGCCAGGCCATTCCCGGGGTGCGCCAGGTGATCGCCATCAGCAGCGGAAAGGGAGGGGTGGGCAAGAGCACCGTGGCGGTGAACCTTGCCTGTGCCCTGGCCATGCGGGGGCTGCGGGTGGGATTGCTCGACGCCGATATCTATGGTCCGAATGCACCCACCATGCTCGGCGTGGCGGGCCGGATGCCCGAGGTGCGAGGGCAGGGGGCTGACCAGGTGCTGCAGCCGATCGATACCTGTGGCCTGGCCATGGTGTCCATGGGCTTGCTGATCGAGGACAACCAGCCCGTGATCTGGCGTGGCCCCATGCTGAATGGCATCATCCGCCAGTTCCTCTATCAGGTGGATTGGGGGGAGCGGGATGTGCTTGTGGTCGACCTTCCCCCCGGCACCGGTGATGCCCAGCTCAGCCTGGCCCAGGCTGTTCCCATGGCTGGCGTCGTTGTGGTGACCACCCCCCAGCAGGTGTCGCTTCAGGATGCGAGAAGGGGGCTCGCGATGTTTGTGCAGATGGACATCCCCGTGCTCGGCGTGGTGGAAAATATGAGCTGGTTTCTGCCTCCAGACCAGCCAGAGCGCCGCTACGCCCTCTTCGGCAGTGGCGGCGGCGCCCTGCTGGCCGAGGAGGCGGGCGTTCCTCTCCTGGCCCAGCTCCCGCTGGAGATGCCGGTGAGGGAAGGGGGAGATGAGGGGCGTCCGATCGTTCTGGCCCAGAGCGAATCGGCCACGTCCCAGGCGTTCCTGGGCCTGGCAGACCAGCTCTCCCAACAACTCTCACTCAACGGAGCGGCGGTGTAAGCCGATGGTGGCCCTTGCCGAACAGCGCCGTTTGGGCCGAACTCCCTCCCGTCAGGGCTGGCTGAGGGCCGATTCCATCGACTGGGTGCTCTGGGGGGTGCCCCTCATCCTTTGTTTCCTGGCGGGAATCCTGATTGCCAGTACCCAGCGCCAGGCGGACTACGCCGATTGGTATCAGCACTGGATCACGGCGGCCGTGGGCATGGTGGTGGCTCTGGTAGCAGCCAGGCTCCCCATGGACAGGCTCCAGGTGGCCCAATGGCCGATTTACATCCTTACGAATCTGAGCCTGGTGGCGGTGCGGTTTGTGGGCACCTCCGCCCTTGGCGCCCAGCGATGGATCAACATCGCCGGCTTCCATGTGCAGCCCTCTGAATTCGCCAAGGTGGCCGCCATCCTCCTCCTGGCGGGTCTCCTGTCTCGCTTTCCCGTCGAGCGGCCCGTGGATCTGATCCGGCCCATCGCGCTGATCAGCGTGCCCTGGGCTTTGGTGTTCCTGCAACCTGATCTGGGCACCTCCCTGGTCTATGGGGCCATCCTGCTGGTGATGCTCTTCTGGGCCGGCCTGTCTGGAAGTTGGCTGATGCTGCTTCTCTCCCCTCTGGTGACGGCCATCATCGCGGGGGTGGCTCCCTGGGGGTTGGCGATCTGGATTCCGCTCATGGCTCTCCTGGCCTGGCGATCCCTTCCCTGGAGGCGCGTCGGCCTAGCGGTGGTGACGGCTGTTCAGGTGTTGTTTGCGGCTATCACCCCCCAGCTCTGGAATCACGGTTTGAGGGAATACCAGCGCGAGCGCCTCGTGCTCTTTCTGGATCCCGCCAAGGATGCCCTCGGGGGGGGCTATCACCTGCTTCAGAGCAAGGTGGGCATTGGCTCTGGAGGCCTGTTGGGAACGGGGCTGATGCATGGCCAGTTGACCAAGCTCCGATTCATCCCCGAACAGCACACCGACTTCATCTTCAGTGCCCTGGGAGAGGAGATGGGCTTCATCGGCTCCACCCTGGTGGTATTGGCCTATCTGCTGCTGTGCTGGCGCCTGCTCCAGATCGCCCTCCACGCCCGTACAGATGTGGAATCCCTCCTCGTGATCGGGGTAGGGGCCATGCTGATGTTTCAGGTTGTGGTGAACATCTGCATGACCATCGGCCTTGGTCCGGTGACCGGAATCCCCTTGCCCTGGGTGAGCTACGGGCGCTCCGCCATGTTGGTGAACTTTCTTTGTATCGGTTTCTGTGCGGCGGTGAATCGCCGCAGTCGGCCTCGTCAGCGCTGGCGGTGAACTTCGTCACCCTCAGCCAGCAGCTCAGCGGCGGAGTGCCCCCAGGTCGCTGTGATGAAGATTCCGTGCGCCGTCTCTGGTGGGCCTCCCTGGCCACCCTTCAGGAGGATCTGCTGCTCAAGCAGCCTGCTCCAACCAAGGGGGTGTGGCTGGCTTCCCCCCTCCCCGCCCTCTATGAACCTGCCCTGCTGGAGCACCTCTCCGGCTGGGTGTGGATTCCAGCAGGGCTGCCGGAAGTGCTCTCCCAGCCCCAGCCTCTGCTTCCTGTGGTGGGGGGGCAACGGTCAGGGCCAGGCTCCACGGGCCTGGTGCCCACGGGCCGGTTCCAACGGCTTCCCTTGCGACAGGAGGATGGGAACGATCCCCTGTTGGTGCTGATCACCCCCCGACTGCAGGTGGTGATGGCTCTCGATGGCCCCCCCCAGGCCCGTCGGCTGGTGGTGCGCTTCGAGGCCGCAATGATCACCTTGGCGCTCCAGGGTCTGGATCAGCGGCTGAGCCAGGACGATCCCAGGGCAGCCCTCAAACTGCGGCAGCTTCTCAAGGCCCTCGGCCCGCTCCACAACGATCCCGCCCTGGGATTGCGGTTCTGGCCCCTCCTGTCGGAACGCCTGGCGGCCATGGCTCCGAGCGTGACCCTCCAGCCCGTGGAGCCCTCGGTGTCTCCCCGTTCAGCAGCCACCTCCTCCGAGGTGGCTGCTGAACTCGCTCTCCTCGAGGCCCTCACCCATGAGGTGCGCACTCCGCTGGCCACGATCCGAACCCTGATCCGCTCCCTGTTGCGGCGATCCGATCTGCCCCCTGTGGTGCGACAGAGGTTGGAGCAGATCGATGGAGAATGCAGCGAACAGATCGACCGCTTTGGACTGATCTTTCTGGCGGCCGAGTTGCAGCGCCAGCCAGGCCGGAGCCAACCCCTGGAGGCTAGCGAACTGGCACGCACGGATCTGAGTCAGTTGCTCCGCCATCTGGAGGGGATCTGGCAGCGGCAGCTGCACCGGCGCGACCTGAAGCTCACCCTGTCCATCGCCGAGGATCTGCCGCCCGTGTTGAGTGATCCGGTGCGGCTGGAGACGATGCTGGGCGGGCTGATGGATCGGTTCAGCCGTTCCCTCCCGGCTGGCAGCCATGTGCGTTTGCGCCTGCGGCCCGCCGGACAGCGCCTGAAACTTCAGCTGAGCAGTGATGTTCCCCAGCGCTCCCCGGACGCCTCTTCCCAGGAGCCCCAGATCGAAGGGGCCCGGGTGGGGCCCGTACTCAGCTGGAATCCCACGACGGGCAGCCTGAACCTCAGCAGGCAGGCCACCCAGTTGCTCTTCCACCGTCTCGGGGGACGCTTCACCGAACGGGGGGGCACCAGTCTCACGGTGTTTTTCCCCCTGGCCGAGCGGGTGGGGGGGGACGTTTGTTGACGGGGTGTGAAGAGTGCGCATGCACCTTTCATTTCGCCAAAAGCACGGTGCTAGCTTCCGCCTGAAACGGTCAGCAGAGCCATGCCAGCAACGGCCCTCAATGGTCAACTTCCGAAGTACATCGGCAGCACAGGCGGCTTGCTGAATGCCGCAGAAACCGAAGAGAAATACGCCATCACCTGGACCAGCCCTTCAGCACAGATCTTTGAGTTGCCCACCGGGGGTGCTGCGGAGATGAATGCGGGCGAAAACATCATGTATTTCGCCCGGAAAGAGCAGTGTCTCGCGCTTGGTACCCAACTTCGCACGAAGTTCAAGCCCAAGATCGAGGACTACAAGGTCTATCGCATTTATGCCGGGGGAGATGTGGAATTCCTCCATCCCAAGGATGGGGTCTTCCCTGAAAAGGTGAACGAAGGCCGTCCCATCGTCGGCCATAACCCAAGGCGGATCGGTCAAAATCCCAATCCCTCCAATCTGAAGTTCACCGGCAGATCCACCTACGACGCCTGACCACCCACGTCGTGAATGAAAGGCGGCGGGGAAGCACCCGCCGTTTTTTTTGCCTTCCCCCTATGTCTCCTCTCGCAGATCGCACGGCCTATTTCGCCAAGGTGGAGCAGGGGTGCACGTTTGTTCCTCTCTGGAAGTGCTGGCCTGCGGATCTGGAGACACCACTCACCACCTGGTTGAAGGTGGGGTCGGGCGGAAGGCAGGGGGTGCTCCTGGAGTCGGTGGAGGGGGGAGAACAGCTGGGTCGCTGGAGTTTTGTCGTCAGCAACCCGCTCTGGACCCTCACCTGTCGTGGGGAGCAGGCGGTTCGCCAGTGGCGGGATGGGCGGCGGGATGATCTGGCTGGCAATCCCTTCCAGTTGCTCCGCCAATGTCTGGCCTCGATTCGTCCGGCCCCGATCCCCCACCTACCGCCTGTGGGTCAGCTGTTTGGCTGCTGGGGATACGAGTTGATCCATTGGATCGAACCCACGGTGCCGGTGCATCACCCCGGGCCTGGCGATCCTCCGGATGGGTGCTGGATGCTGGCGGACAGCCTCCTGGTGTTTGACCAGGTGAAGCGTCAGATCACGGCGGTGGCCTACGCCGATCTGAGCAGCGGGGCGGATCCTGAAGCCGCGTGGAACCACGCGGCCGCAACGATCTCCCAGCTGGAGGCGCGGATGCATGAGCCCTTGCCACCTGGCATTGCCCCGCTGGACTGGCATGAGGCGGGCTCTGGGGATCCCAGCCTGGGGTTAAACACCCATAGCAATTGGCGCCAGAGCGACTTTGAACGGGTGGTGGACCTGGGTCGGGAGCACATCGCCGCGGGAGATGTGTTTCAGCTGGTGCTCAGCCAGCGCCTGGAAACGCGGGTGGAGCGGGATCCGTTTGATCTCTACCGCAGCCTGCGGATGGTGAATCCTTCCCCATACATGGCCTTTTTCAACTTTGGCGACTGGTTTCTCATCGGCTCCAGTCCGGAAGTGATGGTGAAGGCCGATCCCCAGTCCAATGGGGGCATCCGTGCCTCCCTGCGCCCCATTGCAGGCACCCGCCCCAGAGGAGCGGATGCGGCAGAGGATGGAGCCCTGGAGGCCGAGCTGCTGGCCGATCCGAAGGAACGGGCGGAGCATGTGATGTTGGTGGATCTGGGCCGGAACGACCTGGGCCGGGTCTGCCGGCCCGGTTCGGTGATGGTGACCGAGTTGATGATGATTGAGCGCTACTCCCACGTGATGCACATCGTCAGTCAGGTGGAGGGGGAGCTGGAGGCCACCCATGATGTGTGGGATCTGCTCATGGCCTGCTTCCCTGCAGGCACGGTGAGCGGTGCCCCGAAGATTCGTGCCATGCAGTTGATCCAAGCGCTGGAGCCCGATGCGCGAGGTCCCTATTCCGGGGTGTATGGAGCCGTGGATCTCAATGGAGCATTGAATACGGCCATCACCATCCGCTCCATGGTGGTCTTACCCCATCCCGAAGGGGGATGGCGTGTTCTCGTACAGGCCGGAGCAGGCATCGTGGCGGATTCCAAGCCGGAGATGGAATATCAGGAAACCCTGAACAAGGCCCGTGGCATGCTCAAGGCACTGGCTTGCTTGCAGCGCCCCCATCCCCAGGATCTATGAGCGGCCCATTGCTCACCAAAGGCTTTGAGGTGGAGATGTTCACCGGCAGGCGAGATGGCACGGTCGTGGGGTGTGCAGCGGAAGCCGCAGGGGCTCTGGAAGGGTTCGTAACTGAGCCGGACAACCGCAACCTGGAGTACACCACCCCCCCGGATGCCGACTATCAACGGCAGCTGGCCTACCTGCTCACCCCTCGGCAGGAGCTGCGGAGCTGGTTGGCCCAGCGGGATCTCACCCTCCTTCCTGGCAGCACCCTGAGCCTTGGGGACAGCAGCCGGTTTGTGCGCTCCAATCCCGAAAACCCGTATCACGGCGATATCGAGCGGATCTACGGCACCAGGGTGGTCACGGCCAGTGTTCACATCAACCTCGGGATGCAGGCGATGGAGCCCCTCTTTGCCGGCCTGCGGTTGCTGCGCTGTGAAGGAGCTCTCCTCCTGGCCCTGAGCACCTGCTCCCCCTTTCTGGATGGCCAGGTCACCGGGGCCCAGTCGCAGCGATGGCTCCAGTTCCCCCTCACTCCCCCCGAGGTGCCCCTCTTCACCAGCCACGCTCACTACGTGACCTGGATGCATGACCAACTGGCCCTGGGGAGCATGCTCAATGTTCGCCATCTCTGGACCTCGGTCCGTCCCAACGGGGACCGTCGGCCTGAGTTGTTGAATCGGTTGGAACTTCGCATCTGCGACCTCATCAGTGATCCCCGGCTCCTGCTGGCGGTGACGGCCTGGGCCGAGCTGCGGTTGCTGATGCTGATGGGAGAGCCCGATCGCCTGGATCCCCTGGTGGCCAGTGCCCTCAGCCCGACAGAGCTGGCCACGCTGGCGGATCAGAACGACAGGGCAGTGGCCCAGCATGGTTTGAACGCCATGGTCTGCCACTGGCGCACAGGCGAGCAGTGCCTGGCGAGGGACTGGTTGGCCGAGGAACTTGAGGCCATGGCCCCCCTGGCGGCGAATCTGAATCTTGGTGCCACACTTGAACCATTGAATGCTGTGTTGGCCTTGGGGAGCGAATCGATGCGCTGGCTGGATCGCCACCGGGCAGGAGAACCCATCGATCGCATCATCGCCACGGAAGCCATGGCCATGGAGGCCCGCGATTCTGCCCTTTGGGCAGAGCTGATAACAGACCACGCTCACGCTTTGGGATGATCATGGCTGCAGCCTCTGCCACTCCCCCCATGCGGGAGCCCGCCACTGTCCAACGACCCGGGCCTGAAGTGCCCCTGCGCACCACTCGGCAGCTCGTCGAACGCCTGGAGTTGGTGGAAGAGCTCTGGCTAGCCGTCCTCCATAGCGAATGCCCCCCCGGCCAACTGGAACGTCTGATCCGCCTGAAGGAGCTGTGTGGAAGGTTTGACCCCCAGGATGATGCCGGTCGCAACGCGCCCAGCAGTGCGGGGGTCAACAGTGAGGCCATCGATCGGGTGATTCGGGAGATGGACCTGGCCGATGGCATTGCCGCGGCCAGGGCCTTCTCGTTGTATTTTCAGTTAATTAATATTCTTGAGCAGCACATTGAAGAAAACACTTATATTGAAAGTCTGCGTCGGGCGTCGGCGGCTGGTCAGTGGGATCCTTTTCTGCCCCCCTTGGCAAACCAGAGCGAGCCGGAAACATTTCGCCAGCTCTTTGAACGTCTGCGTGCCCTCAATGTCCCCCCCAGCGGCCTTGAGGGCTTGCTGAGGGAATTAGATATTCGGCTTGTTTTTACGGCCCATCCCACAGAGATTGTGCGCCACACCGTGCGCCACAAACAGCGGAAAGTGGCGTCCTTGATTGACCGGCTTGAGGAATCCACCAACAAGGATGATCAGGAACTCCTGCGTAAACAACTCGAAGAGGAAATTCGCCTCTGGTGGCGAACGGATGAATTGCACCAATTCAAGCCATCCGTGCTGGATGAGGTGGAATTTGCCCTTCATTATTTTCAGCAGGTGCTGTTCGAGGCCATGCCCCTTCTGCAGCAGCGCCTGCGGGCAGCATTGAAGTCGAGTTATCCCGATGTGGAACCCCCACGGGATGCGTTTTGCACCTTTGGCTCTTGGGTCGGGGCCGATCGGGATGGCAACCCTTCCGTGACCCCTGAAATCACCTGGCGTGCGGCTTGTTATCAGCGCCAACTCATGCTCGACCGTTACGTGAAATCCGTGACGGAACTTCGGGATCAGCTCAGCATTTCGATGCAGTGGAGCCAGGTCAGTCCAGCCCTATTGGAATCGCTGGAAATGGATCGTCTGCGCTTCCCTGAGATCTATGAGGAGAGGGCGGCGCGCTATCGCCTCGAACCCTATCGGCTGAAGCTCAGCTACATGCTGGAGCGGCTTCGTCTCTCGGAGAGACGCAATCAGCTGCTCGCGCAAGCCGGTTGGGAATCTCCGCCGAGTGAACTGCCCAGCGCGGCAGCCCAGGAGCTTCATTACGCTTCAGAAGAAGAATTCCGCAATGATCTCGAGCTGATCCGCAACAGCTTGCAGGCCACGGGTCTGGGCTGTGAGGGCCTGACGGCCTTGCTCTCCCAGGTGCATATCTTCGCCTTCTGTCTGGCCAGTTTGGATATTCGCCAGGAGAGCACCCGTCACAGCGATGCGATTGATGAACTCACCCGCTATCTGCAACTTCCTGTTCCCTATGGGGACATGGGGGAAGAGGAGCGGGTGCAGTGGCTCCTGGCCGAACTCCAAACCCGACGTCCCCTGCTGCCGACGGCCGCCTCATGGAGCTCTTCCACCGCGGAAACCTTTGCGGTCTTTCAGATGTTGCAGCGGCTCCAGCAGGAGTTTGGCTCGCGCATCTGTCGCACCTATGTGATCTCCATGAGTCACACCGTGTCCGACCTGCTGGAAGTGTTGTTGCTCGCCAAAGAGGCGGGCCTGGTGGATCCGGTGGAGAAGAAATCCCAGCTGCTGGTGATCCCTCTGTTTGAAACGGTTGAGGATCTGCAGCGCGCTCCAGCGGTGATGGAGCGTCTTTTTCAGGAACCGTTCTACAGGGAGTTGCTGCGATCAGATCAGCCTGTGCCATTGCAGGAAGTGATGCTTGGCTATTCGGATAGCAATAAGGATTCAGGATTTCTCTCCAGTAACTGGGAAATTCATCGCGCCCAGATTGCCCTGCAACAACTTGCCACGCAAAGTGATGTCAATCTACGGATTTTCCACGGTCGAGGCGGGTCCGTGGGACGTGGTGGTGGACCCGCCTATCAGGCCATTCTTGCCCAGCCCAGTGGAACCCTCTGTGGCCGCATCAAGATCACAGAGCAAGGTGAAGTGTTGGCATCTAAATATTCCTTGCCTGAGCTTGCTCTTTATAATCTGGAGACTGTCACAACGGCGGTTCTACAGAGCAGCCTGGTGAGTACGCGCATTGATGACACGCCGAGCTGGAATGCGTTGATGGTGCGTCTGGCGGCCCGATCCCGGGAGCACTACCGGGCCCTCGTGCACGACAACCCCGATCTGGTGGCCTTCTTTCAGCAGGTCACTCCGATTGAGGAGATCAGCAAGCTTCAGATTTCTAGTCGTCCTGCCAGGCGCAAGAGCGGCGCCAAGGATCTCTCCGCTTTGCGTGCCATCCCCTGGGTGTTCGGATGGACGCAGAGCCGCTTTCTCCTCCCCAGCTGGTATGGCGTGGGCACTGCCCTTCAGGAGGAACTGCAACAGGATTCGGAGCAGATTGAATTGCTGCAGTTGCTCTATCAGCGCTGGCCCTTTTTCCGCATGTTGATCTCCAAGGTGGAGATGACCCTTTCCAAGGTGGATCTCGACCTGGCCAAGCACTATGTGACCCACCTGGGGCGGGAGGAAAACCGGGAAGCCTTCGCGCGAATCTTTGAGGCCATAGCGGCTGAATTTGCCCTCACCCACCAGCTGATCCTGCAGATCAGCAATCACGGCCGCCTCCTGGATGGAGATCCGGCGCTCCAGCTCTCGGTGGATCTGCGCAACCGCACCATCATCCCCCTGGGGTATCTGCAGGTGGCCCTGCTCCGGCGGTTGCGTGATCAGAACCGCCAACCTCCCATCAGCGAGGCCTCCACGGATGGATCTGCAGCAGCCGGTCACACTTACAGCCGCAGCGAACTTCTGA
>JBIIHR010000166.1:0-4074 GCA_044235655.1 Cyanobium sp.
CCCAGGCCCGCCTGGCTGGCTGGCCTCCTGCGCTACTGGCAGCACCATCCCAGCCTGGCCTATCTCTTCAGCGGCGCCAGCGTGGGGCCCGCCTCCCAGGCGCCACGGCCGGATGAGGCCGCCGGCTCCATCTTTGATCTGGAGCTGGCCTACCGCCAGCTGGAGGAGGCCGAGGAGCGGCCATCCCAGGAGCCCTGGGGCGACCATCGGGCCCTGATCGGCGAAACCCTGCGCCACCTCCATGCCGATCGCAGCGGCAACAACCACCGCAGCGAAATCAGCTTCGACAAGTTCTGGAACCCGGGCACACCGGCGGGTTGCCTCGGGCTGATTGAGTTCCGGGCGTTGGAAAGCCTGCCCCAGCTGGAGTGGACCCAAGCGATTGCCCTGCTCTGGAGCAGCCTTGCGGCCCACCTGCTCACCCCCGCCCACCGGCCCGGCCGCCTGCGCGACTGGGGGCCGGCCCTGCACGATCGCTGGCTCCTGCCCAGCCAGCTCTGGGCCGACCTGGAAACGGTGTTGGCCGATCTGGCCGGGGCCGGCCTGGCCCTCGAGGCCGGGCCATTCCGGGAGCTGTGGGAATGGCGCTTTCCGCCCCTGCTGGCCTGGGAGGGTGCCGCCGGGAGCGATGGGGTGGTGCCCCGCCTGGAGCTCCGGCCCGCCCTGGAACCCTGGCCCCTGATCTGCGATTTCCCCCGGGAAGGGGGCTTCACCAGCCGGTTTGTGGATGGCTCCCTACGGCGGTTTGAGGTCACGGCCAATGGTCCCTTCCGGGAGCAGTGCTGGCTGGCGTTGCAAGGGAGGCCCCTGCCCCTGGAGGCCGATCCCTCCGCCTTGCTGGCCGTGCGCTACCGCCTGCAGCAGCTCTACCCTTGCCTCCATCCCGGCATCCCTCCCAACTGGCCGCTCCGCCTCCTGGTGGGCAGCCCAGCGGGGGTGGAGGCCTACACGATCACCGCCAACGGCGAGAGGTTCGAGCGTGTGGAGCTGGAGCCCTCAGATCCCCCCACAAGAGAAGCCGGTGGAGCAGCCTGGACGGGGCGGGAAAGCCCCGACTCTGTCACCCTCGACCTACGACTGGAGAGCCTGGGCCTCACCAGTTGAGGCCGTGCAGCTTCGGCAGGGGGGCGGTTTTGGAGGTGACGGCAAACAGGCGAGGAATGCGGGAGCTGTTGTAAACGCGAAACTCCCGCAGCACGCTGGCGCCCTCTTCCCGCACGGCCTGATTGAGCACAAGGGACCCGTCGGGATCGGAAACGGAACGATGGAACGTGCCTGGGGGGATGCGGAGAATATCGCCGCCACAATCCAGCCGCACAATGTGATACGGGTAATTCCAACCCAGATTCACCAGGTAGAAGGTGCGGCCACCATGCATGGCCAGCAGGTTGTCTTCCTGGTGAGGGTGAAGATAAAACTGCCAGGCGCCCGTGTCCGGGTCGTCGGGGGGGCTGATCGCCGGACCGGAATGCACCACCAGATCCCGGGCATTGGAGGTGGGCACGGTGATGTCGAAAAACCGAACAGACGGGGTATCGCGGAACTTTTCGTAGGGGATCAGCTCGAACATGGGAGCCGGGCGGGGCATGCTCTGGGCTGGCTCGCTCTGGCCTTGCTCGCTGCGATCAGGCATGGGGAAAGCTTCGGGGCTGGGGTGTCGGTTCGACAGGGTGGCGGTCATGGCAGGGGAAACCAGAACTTGTCTGGCCTGGCTCGGCGGGAGAGCCGCGTGACCGGACCCAGGAGTCCGAATCCAGCGACAGGGAATGGACCAGTGAACCGAAACGGAAGGGTCTGCTGGGTGAGCGTCGTTACAAAACGACGAATCCGGCGGGCAGTTCCCCAAGCGGGCTCAGAGGGGGATGGGCATCACCACCTCAGCCGGCTCAGGCGCACAGGCCTCCACCCGCTGGGCCACCACAGCCCCGATCACGATGATCGCCGGGGAGGCCAGGGCGGCCGCCTCGACCTGATCCGCCAGCTCCCCCAGGGACGCCAGCAGGATCTGTTGCCCCTGCACCGTGCCCTGCTGGATTGCCGCCGCAGGGGTGGAGGGCTCCAGCCCCCCGGCCATCAACTCCTCACCGATGCGGCGAAGGTTGTGCAAACCCATGTAGATCACCAAACCATCGCTGCTGCGGGCCAGGCCCCGCCAATCCACACCGGGCCGGCCCTTGTCGATCTCCTCATGACCCGTCACGAAGGTGACGCTGGAGCCGGCCCGGCGGTGGGTGACGGGGATGCCGGCGTAGGCGGGGGCGGCGATCCCGGCCGTGACCCCGGGCACCACCTCCACGGGCACCCCCCGGCTCACCAGGTGGGCCGCCTCCTCCCCGCCCCGACCGAAGAGGAAGGGATCCCCCCCCTTGAGGCGCACCACCCGCTGGTGGCGTTCGGCCAGTTCCAGCAACACGGCATTGATCTTGGGTTGGGGCACGGAATGGTGCCCCCGCCGCTTGCCCACAAAACGGCATTCACAGCCCTCGGGCACAAGGTCCAGCAGGGCCTGGGGCACAAGGGAGTCGTAAACGAGGGCATCGCAACTGCTCAGCAGGCGATGGGCCTTCATCGTGAGCAGCTCGGGATCGCCCGGGCCTGCTCCCACGAGATACACCGTGCCGTAGGAAGGGGCGCTCATGGCAGGGCCACCAGGAGCTCCAGCAGGGCCTGGCCACAATGGGGGCGGGCCAGCAGGGAAGGGCCCAGCCAGGAGCCCAGGCCATCGGTGAGCCGGCTGGCGGCCAGAGTCAAGGGGAGGGCCGGCTCCCCAGGCCACGGCGCGGCCGCCACCCCCTCCGCATCGGCGTAGGGAACGGCGAGGCAGCGGGCACCGCAGAAGGAGGCAAGGTGGGCCAGATAGCGCAGGGGGAGGGAACCTTCCACAGGATGGTGCACCAGCAGGGGCCTGGCAGCCCCATGGGCCCGAGCCAGCTCCAGCTGCTTCACCTCCGCGGCGAGAACGCGCTGCCAGGCGGGCCAGGCTCCGAGGAAGGGCAGGACCCGCACGGGCCCGGCGGCCCGCCAACGGGCCAGGCGTAAGGGAACATCGCGGCGGACATGGCCGCCCGGCAGGAGGAAAAGGGGAACCACCGTGGTCCGTTCCGCTCGGGGGGGCGGAAGGGGGGGGAGCTCCGCCGCCGTGAGGGCCTCCAGGATCACCGGCGCCCCGCGCCGTGCCCGGAGCTCGGCGGCGAGGGTGCCCAGCTCAGGGGGCACCACGCCCCCGGAACGGCCGTGGATCAGCAGCACCAGGGGGGAAGGAGACAGGCGGACCGGGAGTTGCTGGAATGAACCATGGCAAATTTCTCTCGCTCCCGGGGGTGGGGAGCCAGGGAGCGGCAAGGGTTTGCCGTTTTTCCTCCCCAACGGGCCGGGCGGCTTGGCATCGTCTGGGGGTTGCCAGAAGGAACGTGCACGGTGTGACCGAGATGGGGGAACAGAGCGCCCTGGAAGACCCCAGCAATCGTCGGGCTCGCCATCTGGCGGCGCTGGGGCCCGAGCAGGCCCGCTTCCGCGACCTCATCGGCAAGGTGGGCAGCGGGGAGCACACCAGCACGGGGCTCACCCGGGAGGAGGCCCGCGAAGCGATGGACCTGATGCTCTCCGGCACCCTGGATCCCGCCCAGCTGGGAGCCTTCCTGATCGCCCACCGCATCCGCCGGCCCTCCACGGAGGAGCTCTGCGGCATGCTCGACGCCTTTCAGGCCCAGGGCCCCAGGCTCACAACCCCGGGCCGGCGGGCCCTCTGCTTCGGAGTGCCCTACGACGGCCGCAGCCGTACGGCTCCTGTGCTGCCCCTGGTGGCCCTCACCCTGGCGGCGGCCGGAGTGCCTGTGGTGCTCCACGGCAGTGGCCCCATGCCGGTGAAATACGGCGTCACCCTGGCGGAGCTCTTCGCTGCGCTGGGCATCGCCTGGGAGGGACTCAGCCTGGAGGCCGTGCAGGAACGCCTCGACCACCATCACCTGGCCCTCACGCACCAGCCCCGGCACTTCCCGGCGGCGGAGGCCCTGGTACCCATCCGCGACCTGATCGGCAAGCGCCCCCCCGTGGCCAGCCTGGAGCTGCTCTGGA
>JBIIHR010000167.1:0-4058 GCA_044235655.1 Cyanobium sp.
TATCGCTTCTGGACCCAGAGCAGTGCCTTCTCCATCCCGGGCAGCGGGGGCTACGTGCGGCCGGAGGTGGTGGCCAGGGAAGGGATGACTCTCGCCCAGCTCCAGGGCTGGCTGGCCCAGCGGCCGGATCTGGTGGTGGAGCGGTTCCACGGGGATCAGCTGAGCCTGCTCCAGTGGCGGGCACTCCTGATGCGCTCCCTCAACGATCCGAAGGATCGACTGCTGGTGAATTACCAGCGCTCCGCCCTGGGCCAACCGGGTGGTGGGCACATCTCTCCGCTGGCGGCCTATGACGCTGCCAGTGACAGGGTGTTGATCCTGGATGTGGCGCGCTACCGGTATCCGGCGGTGTGGGTGCGTGCCGAGGATCTCTGGCAGGCCATGCGCACCGTGGACAGCAGCTCGGGGCGCAGCCGGGGGCTGGTGGTGATTCGTCGCCGCTGAGAGAAGTTGGCTCGCCGGGTCAGGCCACGGACTGGAGCCAGGCCTCGATGCGCTCGCTGAAGGCGGCCATGGAATGGTGCTGCTCAAACCACTCCCTGCAGCGGGAGCGGGGCACGCCGGCGGCCCGCTGCACCGCCAGCTCCAGGGCCGCCAGATCATCGGCCGGGGCCAGGGCACCGTTCTGGCCTTCGCGCACCAGCTCGCCAGGCCCGCCGCGGGCATAGGCCGCCACGGGGACGCCACAGGCCAGGGCCTCCACCACCACATTGCCAAAGGCCTCATTCCACTTGGGCGTGTTGAGAAACACCTGGCAGGTGCCCAATTCCGCCTGAAACTGAGCTGTGGGGAGAAAGCCCCGCCACTGGATCGTGCCGGCTGGCACGGAAGCCTCCACGGCCTGGGCGTAGTCGGGATCTTCCACCAGGCCCCACACCCGCAGGGGAAGGCCCAGGCGGTGGGCCACCTTGGCGCCATCCTCCAGGCCCTTTTCCGGCGCAATCCGGCCCGCCCAGCCCAGCACCAGCTCCGGCTGGGCCGCGAAGGTGTAGGCCAGGGGGTCAAAGCCGTTGCCCACAATCACCGGCGGAAGGGGCAGGGAGTAATCGGCGGCCTGGGCCCCCGTGTGAAAGGCCAGACGGTTCGGACGCCAGTGGCCCACCGCCGCGATCACCGCATCCATGGCCTCCGCCACCGATCCCATGCTCACCAGGTGGGCCATGGGGGTGTCGATGTGGGGGGTGAGCCAGAAGGGAAGCCAGTCGTAGGCCAGGTTGAGCAGCACATCAAAGCGCTGCCGCTCGGCCAGGGCGCGGTCCCAGAGCCGGGGCAACAGGCCATCGGGCGGAATCTCCACGGATGTGGAGCGGGGGCGATGCTGCCAGCTGGGTTGGCCCACTCCAGAGGCGGTGATCAGCTCCGCACCGGCGCAGGACGCCGTGAGGATCGAGCCCTCCGCCGCCAGCACGGTCACCCCATGGCCCCGGCCCAGCAGGCCAGCCACCAGCCCCATCGCCGTCACCTCCACCCCACCCCCGCGGCCGCTGCCCAGGGCCCCCACCGGGGTGCTCACCACCAACACCCGCATGCCGAGACCCGCCTGAGGAGGTTTCAGCATGCCGGATCCGGTGGGGGGTGAGCGCTGAAGGGATGCGTAGGTTGAGAGGGAACTGTCTGCCGTTGTGACCGCCCCCTCTGACGCCCTGTCCCAAAGCGGGACCTTGACGGTGGATGGCTTCCTGAGCAACGGCTTTGATCTGTTGGAGCAGCTGGCCGCGTTCCTGCAGCTGGAGCCGGCGGCGCTGCAAGAACGGCTGCCCAGCAGCAATGCGGATCTGGCGGCCCTCCATCCCGGCGCCTTTGATCCCCAGACGGTGGAGCAGTTCTATGAGGAAACGGTGGGCGATGCCCACCTGCTGGAGCTGGCGGGCTGGCACCTGGGCAGTGCCGCCTACATCGCCGACACGCTCCGGCTGCAAGCGCACTTGGCCCGGGGGCAGGTGCTGGATTTTGGCGGGGGCATCGGCACCCACGCTTTGGCGGCCGCGGCCCTGCCGGGGGTGGAGCGGGTGTGGTGTGTGGACCTGAATCCCCGCAACCGGGCCTTCGTGAGCTGGCGAGCACAGCAACTGGGGTTGGCAGAGCGGATCAGCTGCCACAGGGATCTCTCTGATCCGGCCCTGCCGGCCCGGTTTGACACGATCGTGTGCCTGGATGTGCTGGAGCACCTGAAGGATCCAGCGGGCCAGCTGGTGGAGTTCGCCGAGCGCCTCTCCAGCAACGGCATCGCCCTGCTGAACTGGTATTTCTTCCAGGGGTTCGCTGGGGAGTACCCCTTCCACCTGGACGATCCGGCGCTGGTGGAGCGATTTTTCCGCACCCTGCAGGCCCGTTTCCTGGAGGTGTTTCACCCCTGGTTGATCACCACCCGGGCCTACCGTCCCATGCCAGGCGAAAAGCCCTGACGTTCAGGTTCAGGAGCGAACCGCCAGACCCGCGGGTTCGAGCATGAGCTTGCTGCGCCTCATCTGCTCATCCATCTCGATGGGATAGACCCCATCAAAACAGGCTGTGCAGAAATGGTTGGAATGGGTGTGGGCCGCCTCCACCATGCCCTCCTTGGTGAGGTAAGCCAGGGAATCCAACCCCAGGTGATCCTTGATCTCCGCCAGGCTGAGGCGGGCCGCGATCAGGTGATCCTGGGTGTCGGTGTCGATCCCGTAGAAGCAAGGGTGGGTGACCGCGGGGGAGCTGATGCGCATATGCACCTCCACAGCCCCTGCATCGCGGAGGGCCTGGACCAGCTTGCGGCTGGTGGTGCCGCGCACGATCGAGTCGTCGATCACCACCACCCGCTTGCCGGAGAGCACATCGGGGAGGGGGTTGAGCTTCACCCGGATTCCCGCTTCCCGCATGGCCTGGGTGGGCTGGATGAAGGTGCGCCCCACATAGCGATTTTTGATCAGGCCATCGCCGAAGGGGATGCCGGTCACCTGGGAAAAGCCAATGGCAGCGGGGATGCCCGAGTCCGGCACACCGATCACGATGTCGGCCTCCACGGGAGCTTCCTTCGCCAGCACCTCCCCGATGCGCACCCGATAGCTGTAGAGGGATTCGCCGAAGAACTGGCTGTCGGGACGGGCGAAATAGATCATTTCAAACACGCAGAGCTTGGGCGGCAGCTCCTGCCAACGCTGGCGATCGGGAATCGGATCGCTGGGCCGGAAGTGCACCAGCTCCCCGGGTTGCACGTCGTCGGTGTAGGTGGCGCCGATGATGTCGAGGCCACAGGTTTCGCTGGAGGCCACCCAGCGGCCCAGCTCCGGATCCCCCAACTGGCCGAACACCAGGGGGCGGATCCCATAACCATCGCGCAGGGCAAACAGCCCCTCCGGCGTGCCGATCAACAGACTGAAGGCGCCCCGGCAGCGGCCGGCGGCGGTGCGAATGGCCTGGCTCCAGCCCATGCCCCCATCCACGGCCTGCTGGAGAGCAAAGGCGATGAGCTCTGAATCGGTGGTGGAGGTGAATTCCTCGGAGCGGTGATCCAGGGCCAGACGGAGCTCGGCGGCATTCACCAGATTGCCGTTGTGGACCAGGGCGAAGGCCCCCAGCCGGGTGGTGAGCACCACCGGCTGGGCGTTGCACACCTTGCTGCTGCCGGTGGTGGAATAGCGGTTGTGGCCGATGGCCAGATCGCCGGGCATGCGATCGAGCACCTGCTGGTCGAACACCTGGCTCACCAGCCCCATGTCCTTGTGGAGGCGCACCCGGTTGCCATCGAACACGGCGATGCCCGCCGATTCCTGGCCCCTGTGCTGGAGGGCGTAGAGACCAAAATAGGTGAGGTTGGACACGGGCTGGCCGGGGGCCAACACGGCAAACACCCCACAGGCTTCTTCCGGCTTGTCGGGCCGATCTGGCTGCTGATCTAGCTGCTGATCAGTGGACTGCTGGGAAGACGTCAGGGGACCAGGGAAACCAGGACGGATCGTCATCTTGGCGCATCACCGATCGGGTGGAAGGCCGGCCCCCCGCATGCGCCTGGGAATGGCCTGCTCATAGGCCTGGCCCATCTGGGCCAGGGGCAGGTGCAACAGCACCGTTTCCCCCTGGTG
>JBIIHR010000168.1:0-4034 GCA_044235655.1 Cyanobium sp.
CGGTGGTCGCCGTATCATTAGTCCCAACCAGGCCAGGACAGAAAGAACAGCCAGGACAAGCAGAATCTTCACCAGCTTGGCCACGGGCTCGATCCAGAGCTCAACCCGGGTGTAGCTCTCGCCAAGAAGGAGGCCGGCCACCGTGAGCAGCAGAGTCCAGATCAAGCTGCCGGCGGTGGTCCAGAGGAGGAAAGGAGCCATCGGCATCATCTCGATCCCCGCAGGGACAGAGATCAACGTGCGGATGCCTGGCACCAGGCGCCCCCAGAACACCAGGGCCGTGCCGTGCCGGTTGAACCAGGTGCGCGATCGCCGCAGTTCCTGGGGGCTGATGCCGATCCAACGGCCATGGCGTGAGAGCCAGTCTTCGATTCGCTCCTCGTTGACCAGCCGTCCGATTCCATACCAGGGCAGGGCCCCGAGCACGGTGCCAAGAAGTCCGGCAAGAACGACAGGAAGCAAGGCGAGCTTGCCTTGTTGCACATAAAACCCCCCGAGGGGCATGATCAACTCGGAGGGAATGGGGGGAAACAGATTTTCCAGGAACATTGCTGCAAAAATCGCTCCATAGCCAGCCCATGGATTCGATTCCACCGCTTCGCCAATGAAGACGGGAAGTTGCTGGACAAATTCAATAGCCACTGATCAATAAGCACGGGGTTGGATTCTTCCACAAACTCGAGACAGGATGCCGCTCCTGGCATGGCTTGAAAAGAAAAAGGGACTGGACTTTTTGGGTCCAGTCCCGAATATGAAAGCTATTGATTGATCAATAGCGATAATGTTCCAGCTTGTAGGGCCCCTCAACCGGCACATTGATATAAGCCGCCTGCTCTGGGGAAAGCTCTGTCAGCTTCGCACCAATCTTGTCGAGGTGGAGACGGGCCACCATCTCATCAAGGTGCTTAGGCAGCACATACACCTCCTTCGCATACTGGGAGCCCTTGGTGAAGAGCTCGATCTGAGCCAGCACCTGGTTGGTGAAGGAGTTGCTCATCACGAAACTGGGGTGGCCGGTGGCGCAACCCAGGTTCACAAGGCGGCCCTCAGCCAGCAGAAGGATGCGATTGCCGCTGGGCAGGATCACGTGATCCACCTGGGGCTTGATGTTGTCCCAGGTGTATTGCTTCAGAGAAGCGACGTCGATCTCGTTGTCAAAGTGGCCGATGTTGCAAACAATCGCCTGATCCTTCATCTGAATCAGGTGCTCATGGCGGATCACCTGGAAATTGCCAGTGGCCGTCACGAAGATGTCCACGTCCTTGACCACGTCGTCCAGACGCACAACGCGGTAACCCTCCATTGCGGCCTGCAGGGCGCAGATGGGATCGATCTCAGCGATCATCACAGTGGCACCAAGGCCACGCAGGGACTGAGCCGAACCCTTGCCCACGTCTCCGTAACCCATCACCAGGGCCACCTTGCCGGCCACCATCACATCCGTGGCACGCTTGATGCTGTCTACCAAGGACTCCCGGCAGCCATAGAGGTTGTCGAACTTGCTCTTGGTGACCGAGTCGTTGACGTTGATCGCCGGGAAGGGAAGCTCACCACTCTTTTGGAGTTGGTAGAGACGGGCCACACCGGTGGTGGTTTCTTCGGTCACACCCTGAATGTTGGCCCGGATGCGGGAGTAGAAGCTGGGGTCCACCGCAAGCTTGGCGCGGATGGATTTGAAGAAGGCAATCTCCTCTTCGCTCCCCGGATTGTCGAGAACGGAGAGATCCTGCTCAGCCTTGCTTCCCAGGATCACCAGGCCGGTGGCATCTCCGCCATCGTCCAGGATCATGTTGGGAGTCCCCCCATCGCCCCACTCCAGAATGCGGTGGGTGAAGGCCCAGTATTCGTCGAGAGTTTCGCCCTTGTAGGCAAACACCGGGATGCCAGCAGCGGCGATAGCGGCTGCCGCATGGTCCTGGGTGGAGAAGATGTTGCAGCTAGCCCAGCGCACTTCCGCACCAAGAGCCACAAGGGTCTCGATGAGAACGGCGGTCTGGACCGTCATGTGAAGGGAACCGCAGACACGGGCTCCTTTGAGGGGCTTCTCAGCGCCGTATTTGTCCCGGAGGGCCATCAGACCGGGCATCTCGGTCTCGGCGATATTGAGCTCCTTACGGCCAAAATCGGCAAGGCCGATGTCGGCGATGACATAAGAACTAGTGGCCTGCAGATGAGGAAAGGCCTCTGCGGGCGCCACAGGCGTCGCAACCATGAAAAACTCCGAAAAAGTGACGTGAAATATTTGCGGAGACGCCGAGGCTTCGGGCTCGCTTCGGGAGAATCTACAGGGAAGTGTTCAAAAGCTGTGATGGAGGTGTGCCAACTCGCCGATGCGGACGCCACCCGCGCCCTGGGCCGCAGGCTGGCCTCGCGGCTCCTGGAGGAAACCACCGCAGATCAGCGTCCGATTTTGCTGCTGCAGGGGGATCTGGGCGCGGGAAAAACCTGCCTGGTGCAGGGACTGGCGGAAGGGTTGGGCATCAGCGAACCGATCACCAGCCCCACCTTTGCCCTGGCCCACCACTACCGAGGAACAAGGGGAAACAGCCCCACGGCGCTGGTGCATCTGGATCTTTATCGGCTGGAGCATCCCGCCGCTGCCGATGAACTGTTTGCCCAGGAGGAGGAGGAAGCCCTGGCCCAGGGTGCCCTTCTGGCGGTGGAGTGGCCGGAGCGACTGAGCTTCGTGCCCGCGCCCTGCTGGCGGGTGGAACTGGACCTTGCCGGGGAGGGAAGGGTGGCGCGCATCAGGGTTGGGAGGGAGACATCCCCAGCCGCTCCCACAGGGCCGCGATGATCCGGGCATTGGCGGCTGGAAACGGGTAGGCCTGCAGATCGGAGGGGTCGACCCACCGCACCTGCTGGGAGGCCAGGGGCTGGGGTTCGCCCGAGCGCCAATGGCAGAGATGGACCACAAAACGGAGACGCTTGTGGCTGTAGGCGTGGTCGATGGTGACCAGTTCCTCACCCACCTCCGCTTCGATGGCCAACTCCTCCAGCAACTCCCGGCGAATGGTTTCGGCGATGGGTTCCTCCGGCTCCTGCTTGCCTCCCGGAAATTCCCACAAGCCACCGAGCAAACCCTCCTCCAGCCGCTGATCGATCAGCACCCGACCGGATGGGTCGAACACCACACCGACACCGATCACCTGGAATGGCACCGCACGGGAAGGCTCCTTCACCGGGAACTGGCCGGGGTCCGCGGAAGCATACGCTCCACAGGGCTCCTGCCAGGGACATGCGGGGCAGAGGGGACGACGGGGCTTGCAGACAGTGGCCCCCAGATCCATCAGGGCCTGGTTGAAGGCTCTTGGATGGAGGGGATCGAGGAGGCTGGCGCTCCAGCCCCAGAAGAGGCGCTCATCCTGCCGGGGAGGACGGGGATGGGCCATCAGCCTGGCCAACACCCGCCGCACGTTGCCATCCAGCAGGGGAGCGGGCTGGTCGAAGGCGGAAGACAGGATGCTGCCGGCCGTGCTGCGGCCGATTCCTGGTAGCTCCATCCATCCCTCCAGGGTGCGGGGCCAGGGATCGGCGCCGCAATGCCCGGCCTGCTGCCGCTCCAACAGCAGCCTTGCCCCCTGCTGAAGACGCCTGGCCCGGCTGTAGTAGCCCAGGCCCTGCCAAAGCTCGAGCAGGGTCTGTCCATCGGCCGCAGCCAGGGACGCCAGATCGGGCAGCCTCCCCATCCACCGATGCCAATAAGGCAGCACGACCTGAAGCTGGGTCTGCTGAAGCATCACCTCGGCCACGTACACGCCGTAGGGATCGAGCTCCTCCCCGTCAGCTGGCCGGCTGCCGTCGGGACGCAGCTTCCAGGGGATGGCGTGGCGGCCGTTCTGCTGCCACCAGTTCAGCAATGGCGCCCTCAGGGGGGTGGCCCCACCCCCAGGCTGCCAGGTTGGGCTCACCCGAAGCCCCCCGGGCGGGGGCGTGCACTGGAGAGGGACACATTGGCTGGGATGGACGGGAGGGCCGTCCCTGACGCGGGCGCCCCCGGCTGGGCGACCACGTTGAACGCGAGCGACCAGCGT
>JBIIHR010000169.1:0-4016 GCA_044235655.1 Cyanobium sp.
ATGGAATTTCCGCCAGAGCTGTGCCCTCTGACCCCCGCCCCTGCCTCACGGCTGAATCGTCTCCAGGGCCTTTCTCCCTTTCTCCATCACCGCCGTTGGCAGGCTGATGTAACCGAGGCTCTCGGCCAGGTTTTGGGCCGGCTCGCTGAGGGTGTGCTCGAACACTTTCGTCAGGGCTGTGTGATTGGCCCCATTGCCCGTTTTGTAGAGCAGGATCCAGCTGAAGGTGACGATGGGGTAACCCTTGGAAGGATTGGGATTGCTGCCGATCAGATCGGGGCCAAGGTCAATGGAGGCCAGCGCTTCCTGCGCCGCTTCTGCTGTGGGCTTCACCGCAGCCCCGGAACCATTGGTGAGGGCTGCCGCCTGTAGCGGTGACTTCACGAAGGCCGCTTCCACATAGCCCAGGGACCCGTCCAACTGGTTGAGCTGTGCCGCCACGCCCTCGTTCCCTTTGGCGCCTGTTCCCACAGGCCATTTGACGCTCTTCCCTGCCCCCACCTGCTGCTTCCAGGCCGGATCGATGGCGGCCAGATGGGCGGTGAAATTGGCCGTGGTGCCCGATCCATCGGAGCGCACCACCACCTTGATGGGCTTGGCTGCGCAGCCGAGCTGACTGTAGTTATTGATCTTGCCCTGGAAAATGCCCACCAGTTGGGCCTGGCTCAACGTCAGGTCACAACCCTTGTGTTGGTAGGCCACAGCGATGGCCCCCGCCGTCATCGGGATCTGCACGACGCCCCGGGGCACCTTGGCGATTTCATCGGCCTTCATCGGCACGTCGCTGGCGGCGAAATCCACGGTGCGGGAGATCAACTGACGCACGCCCGCCCCGGATCCCACGGATTGGTAGTTCACCCGCACCCCTTTGCCGGACAGATCCTGAAACCAGCGCTGGTAGATCGGGGCGGGAAAGGAGGCGCCGGCCCCATTCAGGGTGCTGGTGGTGCTACAGCCCGTTGCCGCCAAAGCCAGGCCGGAGGCCAGCGCGCCGATCACACGTTGCTGATGGGTGCCGAGCCGACGGGGGGGGGAAGAGAGCATGGGAGAGAGGCATGCAGCCTGAACTTAGACAGGGGCGGAGGCTCTGTGGTTTTTCGGTAGGGATCCCTGCTGATTCTCGACGCATTGCTTCAGTCAGCCGCCGGGAACGCCCGCTTGGCAGTACGCCAGTACCATGGCGGGAATGGTTTCCCTTTTGCGCTCCTTTCCGTTGTGCCCCTGGCCATCGTTCTGATCGACGGCAACAACTTCTATGCCTCCTGTGAGGCCCTGCTGGATCCCGCGGTTGTGGGGAGGCCCTTGGTGGTTCTCTCCAACAACGATGGTTGCATCGTGTCCCGTAGTGCCGAAGCCAGGGCCCTCGGCATCCCCATGGGAGCTCCCTTCTTTCAGGTGCAACGTCAGCTGGAGCGCCATGGTGTGGTCGTGCGCAGTTCCAACTACACCCTCTATGGCGACATGAGCCAGCGGCTCATGGCCACCCTGGAAGCCTGGGTGGAGGAGCTGGAGATCTATTCCATCGATGAGGCCTTTGGCCTGCTTCACCGGCCCCGTGCCACCGATGGCCTCCCTGCTGATCTCACCGCCTGGGGGCTGGCCTTGCGTCAGGCCGTGCGTCAGCAATTGGGTTTGCCGGTGGCCGTTGGCATCGCCCCCACCAAGGTGCTGGCCAAGGTGGCCAATCGCCTGGCAAAGCATGCTCCCACCTTGCGCCAACAAGGCGTGTTTGATCTGGGCGCCGTTGCCGATCCCGACCCCTGGCTGGACACCGTTGCCATTGAGGAGGTGTGGGGCATCGGCCGTCGCCTCTCCCGTTGGTGTCGGCTGCGGGGCATCAGCACGGCCCGCCAGCTTCGCGACATGCCCTCAGCAGAATTGAAGCGCCGTTGTGGCGTGGTGGGCCTGCGTCTGCAGCGGGAATTGCAAGGGCAGCCCTGTCTGCCTCTGGTGGCCTTACCGCCGGCCAAGAAGGAAACCTGCGTCAGTCGCAGTTTCAGTACGCCGATCACCACCCTGGCCGAGCTGCGCCAGGCGGTGGCCACCTACCTCAGCCGCGCTGCGGAAAAACTCCGCCGTCAGCGGCAAGGGGCCTCTGTCATCACGGTCTTTGTGCGCAGCAGCCCCTTCACCGGCGCCCCGTTCTACAGCAATGCCGCCACCGTGGGCCTTCCCCTGCCCAGCAACGACACCGCCGTGCTCCTGGCCGCTGCTCTGCCCCTGGCGGACCGCCTCTTCCGCCCCCACCAGCCCTTGCACAAAGCCGGTGTGCTCCTGCAGGCCCTCCAGCCTGACGACCAGCTCCAGCACCATCTGTTTAGCCCCTCCACCCCTGCCCACCAAGAGCGCCGTCAGGCCCTGCTCGCCACCATTGATGCCCTCAATGCCCGCCATGGGCGTGGCACCATCCAATGGGCTGCCTGTGGTCTCCACGCCACCTGGACCATGCGTCGCTCCCGTCTCTCTTCTTCCTCGACCACCCGTCTTACGGACGTGCCCTTCGTGTGGGCCTAGCCGGCCATCCCATCCAACAGGGTGGCGATTTGATTTCGGCCATTGCTTTTGGCCAGGTGGAGGGCCTGTTCAGCCCGCTGCAACAGGGGGGCGAAGCCATCGTCACGGGGGCCCAGGCTGGTGAGCCCGCCGCTGATATGCAGCTGCAGATCGGAGTGGCTGTGCACTCCAGGCATGGTGCTGACGGCCCGCCGGAGGGCCTCGGCGGTGACGAGGGCGTCCTGGGCGGGGGTGCCCACCAGCAGAAGGGCGAATTCCCCATCGCCGAGCCGGCCAGCAAAATCTTCTTCACGCAAGAACTGCCGTCCCATTTTGCACAAATCAGCCATGACCTCATCCCCGGAATGGTGCCCCCAGCGATTGTTGATGGCACGGAAATGATCAATATCAAACAGCAGCAGTGAGAGTTCTTTTTTCTCGTCGCGAGCCCGGCTGAACTCCCGTTCGGCAATGCGTAAAAATTTCTGGCGAATCGGCAACCCTGTCACGGGGCAAAGAAAGCGTTCGCGCCTGAGATCCAGCTCTCTCATGACGAGCTGGGACAACAACTCCAATTCACGGATCTGAACCGGCGTGGGCCGCATTGGTTGGCTGTCAATGACACACAGGGTGCCGAGATTGTGGCCCGTGCTGCTTCGCAGAGGAGCGCCGGCGTAGAAGCGGATCTGGGGTTCGGAGACCACAAGAGGATTGCTGCGAAACCGTTCATCCTCAAGGGCATTGGGCACCACCATCACCTCATGCCCCAGGATCGCGTGGGCGCAGAAGGCCACCCCTCGTGGGGTTTCACGGATATTGAGTCCCTTCTCTGCGAGAAACCACTGCCGATCGTTGGTCACCAACGAGATCGCCGCCATGGGCACAGCAAAGATCAATTGGGCCAGCTCAACCAGGCGATCGAGGTGAATGTCGCTGTCGCCGCCGATCAACTCAAAGCGTTCCAGATCCCGGAGCCGATGCTCCTCATCCCCTGGGATCGGGAAGGGGGTTCGGAGGGGGCCGGAGGGAAGGGAGGCCATTCGGCCGTCTCGGATCTCTGAACCCTAGGGACGTCAGAAGTGCCGAGTTCCAGGGCGCATCAGGCTGCAGCGGATCCGCATCAAGGGGTGCGCACAATCTCCACCAGATCAGCCCGTCGGTGCTGATCCAGGTCTTGCAGATGGCGGCGCTCGGCGTAGTAGTCGGCCTGCAGGCGCAGGGCGTCATGGTTGAGCTCTTCAAAGAGCTCCTGCAGGCGTCGTTCCATGTCGGCCGCAGGGGCGGAAGGGTTGGCCGGGGGCATGTCGATCTCCAGCAGCCGGGCCAGGCATTGCTCCAAGGTGTGGAGCCGTTGGGCATTCCAGGTGTCGAGCAGGTGGCGGCAGCGCTTCTCCGCCGCCAGGCGGGCCCTGCTGGCGATGGCGCCGCGGAGGTGGAGGAGGGGTTGGTGGAACGATTGCTGTTGCAGCTCGCTGGGTTCGAGCAGGGGCATGAAGCGGTCCAAAGCACCGCCCAGAGCCCCG
>JBIIHR010000170.1:0-4012 GCA_044235655.1 Cyanobium sp.
GCTTCCCCGGTGGTGGGCCAACCCCTCCAGATCCACGACGGCAACGCCTTTGGCGGCCAAAGCCAGAAGAAGTTCCGTTTTCCCAGCCCCCGTGCGTCCCCCCAGCAGGCGGATGGGCCAGGGTTGGACCATCATGTCCAGCACCCAACGCCGATAGGCCTTGTAGCCGCCGTTCAGCAGCACCACCGGAAGCTCCAGAGTGGAGGCCAACCAGGCCACGCTGGCCGATCGCAGTCCGCCGCGCCAGCAATGCAGTCGCAAAGGGAGGTCGGGATGGGCGGAATGGGTTGTGATCAGGGCCTCGGCCATGGCTCCCATGCGAGGACCCACCAGAGCCAGCCCCGTCTGGACGGCGAGCTGACGCCCGGATTGTTTATAGATAGTGCCAATCTCTGCGCGCTCAGAATTGCTGAAGAGCGGAAGACTGATGGCTCCGGGGATGTGACCTTGCTGAAATTCTGCCGGAGAACGCACATCAATGACCGGTCCTTGACGATCAATAAAATCATTTATTTCTGCCATCTCACAACCCCTCAGCTCTCCCATGTCCTGCCCGGAACCAGATGGATAAGGGCGTTTTGCTCTTCAACCTAGCTGATCCTCCTGGTTTCCTACACTTAGTTGTTGAAGGAGCCATTGGCGAGAGTGTCCATGCAACGCAGATGGGTTCTGCGACTGATCCTGGCCGCAGGACTGACGCCCATGCTTCCGGGCTTGCTGTCCCCTGGATCCCCCTTGGCTGGTGCTCTGGCAAACCCGTCCGGGCGTCCCCCCCTTCGTCTGAGTGCGATTCCGGATCAGAACCCCGAAAAACTCAACCGTCTCTACCACTTGGTGGCCAAGGTGCTCTCCAAGCAGCTGGGGGTGCCGGTGCGCTACGTGCCGATGGTGGATTATGCGGCAGCTGTGAGTGCTTTCCGAACGGGTGATCTGGATCTGGTCTGGTTTGGAGGGCTGACGGGGGTACAGGCACGGCTGCAGAAGCCGGGGGCCGAGGTGATCGCCCAACGGGATATCGATGCCTCTTTCCACAGCGTGTTCATCGCCAATCCGAGCAGCGGTCTGCAACCGTTCGTTCCCCAGAAAGGTCTGGTGGCTCTCAAGGGCAAGCGGTTCACCTTTGGCTCGGAGAGCTCCACCTCAGGCCGGCTGATGCCTCAATGGTTTCTTGCCCAGGCAGGGGTCAAGCCCCGCGACTTTGCCGGCGGCGCCGCCGGGTTCAGCGGTAGCCATGACGCCACCATCGCCTTGGTGCAAAGCGGTGCCTACCAGGTGGGAGCGGTGAATGAGCAGGTCTGGAAAGCCAACCTGCGCAGCGGAAAGGCCAACCGCAATAAGGTGTTCCAGGTCTGGAAAACCCCTGGCTATCCCGACTACCACTGGTTGGCCCAGCCCGATCTGGATCGGCGCTTCGGCGCTGGGTTCACCCCCCGCCTACAGCGGGCCATCCTGGCTTGGCGTCAGAACGATCCGGATCAGAAGAAGGTTCTTGAGCTCTTTGGGGCCCAGCAATTCACCACGGCCCGTCCCCAGGACTATCTGCGCATTGAGCAGGTCGGCCGCCAGGTGGGGCTGATCCGTTAGGCCGTCCCGATGGAGCCCCTGCTCACCCTGGAGAGCATCACTGTGCCCGGTCGGGATGGCCCTCGGTTGGAGGGGGTGAGCCTCCAGCTCAGGCCAGGGGAACGGGTGGCCCTGCTCGGGGCGAGTGGTGCTGGCAAAAGCACATTGCTCTCTGTTGCCAATGGGCTGCTCTCACCCCAGGCGGGGCGGGTGCTGTGGATGGGCCACCCCCCCTCCATCTCCCGTCGTTTCCGTCGCCGCCAGCAGGCGGGCATCGGCACCCTCTGGCAGGACTTGCGTCTGATTGAGGAGCTCACCGTTCAACAGAATCTCAACAGCGCCCGCCTGGCGCATTGGCCCTGGCACCGCGCCTGGCTCAACCTGCTGGTCCCCCTGGAGACCCAGGCCAACTGCGAGGCTCTGGCCCAGGTGGATCTGGAGTCCGATCTTCTGGCTGCTCCCGTGGCCGCCCTCTCCGGCGGGCAGCGCCAGCGGGTGGCCATTGCCCGCTTGCTTCGGCAGGACGCCCTGCTGTGGCTTTTGGATGAGCCTCTGGCCAGCCTGGATCCTCGCCGGGCTCGGGATGTGTTGGGCCTGATCCTGCGTTTGGGCAGGGCCCCTCGGGCCCTGTTGTTCAGCCTGCACCGCCCCGATCTGCTGGAGGGCTTTGATCGGGTGATCGGGCTGCGCCAGGGGCGACTCTGTTTTGACCTTCCAACCGCTTCTTTAGAGCAGGTTCACCTCAGGGAGCTCTACTCCGGAGGCCACCTCAGCCATGGCTGAAGTCAGCCAACCTTTCTGGAGGGGTGTGAGCCTGGCACTCCCGCTGACCCTCCTGGTTCCCGCCCTGGTGCTGCTGCCCATCGGGTTGTCTTTACCCCGTCTGGTGCACGGAGGGGGCATCGACCTGATTGGCCGTTTTCTCCTTGCTGCTTTTCAGCCTTCCCTGGAAGCGTCGGTGCTGTCCTCCGCCCTCTCCGGCCTGGTCGTCACCCTCGCCATGGCCCTCCTGGGCTGGGCGGTGAGTCTGTTGGGCGGGATCCTGTTGGGTCTGGCGAGTTCCCGCACCCTTTGGACCACCTGCACAGGCCAGAGCTGGCCCGCCAGTGGATTTCGCCGCCTGCTGGCCCTTCCCCGTTCCATTCATGAGCTGCTCTGGGGGCTGTTGTTGCTCCAGCTGTTGGGATTGAGGCCGGTGGTGGCGGTGGCGGCCATCGCTATTCCCTACAGCGCCCTGGTGGCCAGGGTGGTGGCGGATCTGCTGGATGGCCTGGAGATCAAGCGATTGGAAGCCTTGCGCTGTGGGGGAGCGCCAGCTGCAGGGGCCCTGCTCACGGCGCTCGGCCCGCCCCTGTTGCCGGGTCTGATGAGTTACGGCGGCTATCGCCTGGAGTGTGCCTTGCGAAGCGCCACCCTCCTGGGGGTCTTTGGTCTGGGGGGGCTGGGCACCGAGCTTCGGCTCACGCTTCAGTCGCTGGAGTTTCGGGAGTTATGGACAGGGCTTTGGTTGCTCTTCATCGCCATGCTCCTCTTGGAGGAGATTTTGGCGGCCCTGCGCCGCCGTTGGATGTCCCCTAGGCGATTACGCCTGTCCCAGCCCTCGCCTGCCAGCAGGGGTCGTCGCCTGGAGTCCGCTGGACAGGAACTGCTCATTGTTCTGATCGTTCTTTTCGCCCTGTGTTGGCTATTGGCGGGAGCGCTGGACGTGCGCTGGAGCGACCTCCTCCGAATTCAGCCCTTGCCACCCATGGGGGCTCCCGATTGGCCCCAGGTGCTGGCTCTGCCTTGGCTCACGCTGGTGGCCAACACCCTTTTGCTCACATCCCTGGCGGCGGCGCTGGCCATCGGCCTGGCTCCCCTCTCCCTGCTGCTTGTGGCTCCATGTCCCGCCGCAAGATCCCTGTTGCGCTTTGGTTGGGCCCTCGGCCGGCTCTGGCCTCCCCCGCTTTCGGCCTTGCTGCTGTTGTTCGTGTTGCAACCCGGCCTGTTGACAGCCGCCTTGGCCCTGGGCTTCCACAACCTCGGCATCCTCGGGCGCTTGTTGCTCGAAAGCATCGAGGAGGCCCCGTCAGGGCCCCGGGAGGCCCTGGAGTTGATGGGAAGTGGTTCCCGCCTGGGGTTGCTCTATGGCTCGTTCAGCGCTGTGGCTCGCTCCTACCTGGCCTATGGGGCGTACAGGGCGGATGTGATGCTGCGGGAGACTGTGGTGGTGGGCCTGGTGGGGGCCACGGGGCTTGGCAGTCAGCTTTTGGAGAGTCTCACGGCGTTTGCCTGGGACCAAGTCTTCGCCCTGGTGGTTGTGTATGCCACTCTCACTCTGCTGGGGGAAGATCTCTCAGATCGCCTGCGCCACAGGCTCCAGGGTCCTCCTGCAACGGCCATGAGCACGAACGGCTGAGTCGTCCAGCCTCCGTAAACCTGTGATGGGTAGCACCGTGAGGTCTTGGCT
>JBIIHR010000171.1:0-4007 GCA_044235655.1 Cyanobium sp.
CTCTCTCTCCTCCCCCACCTCCGGCACCTTTGTGATCCGTGAAGTGGAGTCCCCCTCAACCTGGGACAAGAACTTCATTAAGTTGACCCCTCCTGCCCCCCTGGCTCAGGGTCAGCTTCTTGCTTCAGCTCGGAGCGTTCAGGTCGGTCAAGCCAGCTGGTACGGCCCAGGGTTCTACGGAAACCGCACCGCCAGTGGTGAAGTGTTCCGGCCAGGCACCCTCACGGCAGCCCACCGCTATCTCCCTTTTGGTACCCGTGTTCGGGTCACCAACCTCTACAACGGTCGCACCACGGTTGTCCGTATCAACGACCGGGGCCCCTTCAGTGGTGGACGCATCATTGACCTGGCCCATGGCGCCGCTCAGGCCCTCGGCGTCACGGCCAGTGGGGTAGCCGATGTCCGCCTCGAAGTGATCGATTGATCCTTGCGGTTGTTCCGCAGATCCTCCCGGCCCATGGGCTGGGAGGATTTTTATTGGCGGCCCTTCCCTCCTTGCTCCTTCTCAGATCCCAGAGCGAGCTTTCCAGCTGGCGCCGATCCCTGCCGCAGCAGGGCCTTCATTTTGTGCCCACCATGGGAGCGCTCCATGGTGGGCACCTCCAGTTGATCCGGAGGGCGGCCAAGCCCCGGTGGTGGGGCCAGCCCCAGGTGCTCGTGAGCGTCTTTGTGAACCCCCTTCAATTTGGAGCGGGGGAGGATTTCCAGCACTACCCCCGCAGACTGGAGGAGGATGGGCGACTGGCCTGCGATGCAGGGGCCCATGCCGTGTTTGCGCCATCGGCAGAGGAGATGTACCCCCGGGGGGAGGCCGGGATCACCCACGTTGTGCCCCCAGCGTTTCTGCTGAAATCCCTCTGCGCTGCCCAACGTCCCGGGCACTTTGAGGGGGTGGCCACCGTCGTGACCCGGCTGCTGGGGATGGTTCGTCCCGAGCGCATCTTTCTCGGTGAAAAAGATTGGCAACAGCTGGTCATCCTGCGTCAGGTGGTGAACGACCTCGGCTTGCCTGTCGCGATCGAGGGCATGGCCACGGTGCGCCAACAGGATGGTTTGGCCCTCAGCTCCAGAAACAGCTACCTCACGCCGGAAGAACTGGCTCGTGCGTCGGGCCTTTTTGCTGCCCTGGCGAAAGCAGCGACCCTGGCCCAGGATCAGAACGCTCCTTGCACGATTCTCAAGACTCTCGAAGAGGAGCTTCAACACCGCAACCTCCCCCCCGAGTATGTAGCCCTTGTCGATGCACATACACTGAGTTCTGGCCAAACGAATGGGGGCCTGGCACTGCTGGCTGCGGCCGTGCGTTGCGGCCCTGCCCGGCTGATCGATCACCGCTTCCTGATGCCCCGAGCCCCGATTGTTGCCATCGATGGTCCCGCCGGGGCTGGCAAGAGCACGGTCAGCCGAGCCCTGGCCGAGCGCCTGGGCCTCACCTTCCTCGATACGGGAGCCATGTACCGCGCTCTCACCTGGTGGGTGCTCAATCAGGGAGTCGATCCGGCCGATCCCAGGGCGGTGGCGCCTCTGCTGGAGGGTCTGGCGCTGGATCTCAGGCCATCAGGGGAGGGTCAGATTCAGATCAAGGTCAATGGTCACGACGTGAGCACGGCCATCCGCAGCCCGGAGGTGACGGCTGTGGTGTCCACCGTGGCGGCCCATGCCTGCGTCCGGCAAAGCCTGACCACCCTGCAGCAACGCTTGGGGGAACAGGGAGGTCTGGTGGCGGAAGGACGGGATACGGGCACCGCCGTGTTTCCTCATGCCGAATGCAAGATTTTTCTCACCGCCAGCGTTCCCGAACGGGCCCGCAGGCGGGCACGGGATATGGAGCAACAGGGATTTGAGGCGCCGGAGCAGGAGGAGCTCGAGCGTCAGATTGCCGAACGGGACAGAAAAGATTCCAGCCGGCAGGAGGCTCCCCTGAAGCAGGCGCCGGATGCCCTGTTGCTGGTCACTGATGGCATGGAGATCGAGGCCGTGATCCAGGCCATGGTGGATGCCTTCCGGTCCAAAGTTCCTGAAGAGGCCTGGGCCGGATCAGGCCCGGAAGCCGGCTAGCCCACCACCGCCCCCCGGCTTGATCGATCGGGCCCTGTAGGCCTCAGCTCAGCCAGTAACCCTTCACAGGCATCCTCCAGGAGATCGAGCACCTGCTCAAATCCATCGGGCCCTCCGTAGTAGGGATCGGGCACCTCCTTAAGCCCATAGCGGCGGCAGTAGCGGGTGATGGGCTCGATGGTGGCCCGGGTGGGATGGGCACCCGCCAGCCGTTGCACCGCGGCAAGGTTCTCATCGTCCATCGTGAGGATGTGATCAAAGGCCGCAAGGTCAGACCGTGCGATCTGGCGGGCCCTGCTCGGCAACAGAATTCCCCGACGGGAAGCAGCCTCCAACATGCGGCGGTCAGCCGGCTTGCCCACATGCCAGTGACCTGTCCCCGCGGAATCCACCGCAAACGCGTCGTCCAGCTCTTCTCTTGCGATCAGATGGAGGAAGCAGCCTTCGGCCGCTGGCGAACGACAGATGTTGCCCAGGCACACGAAGAGAACCTTGATCGGGCTGGCGCCCCCATCGGGGTCGGGGTGGGGGGAAGGATTCATCGGAAAGACAGTCGGGAGAGGGCCAGCCTGGCGCGAAGACAAACCACTGGGGCCTCTTCCTGGGCATCATCCGCCAGGCGTTGGAGGGTCTTCACCGCCCGATGGCGACCCTCCTCCAGCTCCTGGAGGCGTGGAGTAATCCGTTCCATCGCCGTGGCCACCGCGTAGCGCACCACCCACTCCCCGTCCTGGGCTCCGGACTCCAGCGCCACCAAGGCCCGTTGCTGAACGGCATAGCGTTCCTGAGGAGTCAGAAGATCCACCTGAAGGGTGCCCAGGCCGATGGCCGCCGCCCTGCGCACACTGGGGCCCACATCGTTGGCCAGGGCTGCCTCCAACAACTCCAACCCCCGCACGTCGCCAATTCCAGCCAGGGCCCTCACCGCCCAGGCCCGGGCACCGTAGTTCTGGGCATCCAGACCCTCCAGGAGAGGGGCAACGGCCGATGGGCCACTGGCAATCAACCCCTCCACCGCCGCCACGGCCGCTCCTGGGTTGTTGAACCCCAGAATGCGCACCAAACAGTCGAGGGCCAGCTGCGGAGGCCCCTCCCCGGTGGGCTCTTGGCTGGCCAGTGCCGTAGCCAAGGCCCGGGTGGTCTGAAACAGCGCTCCGGCCGAATCGGCCTGCTCCACCGCCGCAATCAACGGGGCAAAAGGATCAGAGGAGTTCATCCATGGCCTCCAGAAGGGCTTCCGTCGAGGGGTCCCCCGAGCCCCGTTCCACCAGACCCCGGAGGGCGATGAGTTTGAGGCTGTTTTCAGCGTGGGTCCGCCGGATGGGATCCAGGGCGACGCGCCAACCCACGGCCCCCAGATCCATCAGGGCAGCCCGGCGCACCTGGAGCTGGGGATGCTCCAAAAGGCTGAGCAGCTGCTCCCCGAAGGAGTGATCCCCCGTGAGCTGGAGCAACGCCCGGGCAGCCGCACTGCAAATGAGGGGCCGCTCATGCTGGAGGAAGGGCTGGATGGTGGCCAACACGTCCTCCCGCACCACCCCAATGTCGCCGAGGGCTTCGATCAGGGCCTCACAGGGTTCCTGCAACTTCGGGCTATCGGGCCTGCAGGCCCCCGCTCCCTCCAGGCCGGAGGCCAGGCGTTCACAAAGAGGCGTCACGGCCGCCTCAGCCCGGAGCTCCCCCAGGGCCCGGGCCGCCGCCTCCCGCAACCCCTCATCCTCATCCGCCAAAGCTGCCAACAGCTCGGGCACCACACGCCCATCCCCCACCTTTCCGAGGGCCCGCGCGGCGTTGCGGGCCACCGCATTCCGCTCCACCCCGGCCCCCACCTCCCGGGGCTGGCGAAGCTGAAGGGCCTCCAGCAGCAGGGGCACGGTATCGGGATGGGAGCTGCGCATCCTGCCCAGCCACCAGGCCGCGTAGTACTGCAGGGAAGGGTCGTCGCTGCG
>JBIIHR010000173.1:0-4006 GCA_044235655.1 Cyanobium sp.
ACACCTCAGAAGAGAACCGGGGAGGGCAGGGATCTAGCCCTCCTCCTCCCCTCGATCCTGGGATCCACTGCGGCCCTCATTGATGGCATCCGCAAGGCGGCCGAGCACCAGTTGGACGGAGCGCACCGCATCGTCGTTGCAGGGGATGGGCACGTCGCACAGATCAGGATCGCAATTGGTGTCCAACATGGACACCAACGGAATATCGAGCTTGCGGCACTCCAGAACGGCATTGGTTTCCCGCCGCTGGTCCACCAGCACCACCACATCGGGCAGGCGGCGCATGGTCTTCAATCCACCCAGGTATTTCTGGAGCCGGTCGAGTTCGCGGCGAAGCACGGCCGCTTCCTTCTTGGGACGCATGGCAATAGCCCCAGAGGACTCCATGCGCTCGAGATCCTTGAGCCGGTCAATCCGGGCGCGCATGGTGCTCCAGTTGGTGAGCATGCCGCCCAGCCAGCGCTGGTTGACATAGGCCGCTCCACAACGGCTGGCTTCCTGGGCGATCACCTCAGAGGCCTGCTTCTTCGTGCCCACAAACAGGAAGCGTTTGCCGCTGCGGGAGGCATTGCGCACCCATTTGTAGGCGTTGTTCATGCAGACCGCGGTCTGCACAAGATCAATGATGTGCACCCCATTGCGCGCGCAATAGATGTAGCGCGACATCTTGGGATTCCAGCGACGGGTCTGGTGGCCGAAGTGGGCACCAGCTTCCATCATCTCGGCGAGAGTGACGACAGCCATGGGTTGGGGTTTCGGGTTGGCCTCCACCTGCCAGGGATGGGCCGAAAGGCTGCCATCACCCGAAACGTGCAGGTGTGCGGAATGGGTTGACCCAACCAACCTACCAAACGGTCAACGGAGGCCTTGTCTCTGGGCTTCGGCGAAGAGTTCCCGCACCCCCAGACGATTCAGGGGAAGACGCAGCAGTTCCATCGCCCAGCGCGCCTGGCCGCGGCGCAACAGCCAGGCCAGTGCAGGCCGGAGGCTGCGTTCATTGAGCACCCCCCCCAGGGTGAGGAGCTCCCAGAGCAGGCGATGGAGCCAGGTGTACTGAATGATGGTGCGCACGCGACGGGTGGGGTGCTTGCGGAAAAACACCAGGGCCATCCGGGCCCGCTCCCGCTCTACCCGCATCAGATCTGGAATCTGCTCCAGGGTGAGGGCTGGATGCCAGTGATAACCCACGGCTTCCGGGGCCCGCACCAGAGTGACGCCGAGCTGGCGCAGCCGCTCCCCCAGCTCCAGATCTTCCCAGCCATAGAGATGGAAGGTGGTGTCAAAGAGCCCCGCTTGTTCCAACACCTCCCGATCGATCGCCACGTTGCCCGTGGCGAAATAGGCCCAGGAGAGATCCGTGAGTTTGTGGGGCTCGCTGGTGGGCTGATCGAAATTGGCCGTGTTGATCACCGCTCCATAGGTGAAGCACAGGCGATTCCTCTGCTCCGTCCACGCCCTCTGAAGCGCGCGGGCGTGGCAGAGCAGGAAGGTGGGCGTCACCACCAGGTCGCTGTCGATGAAGACGATCACATCCCCGCGGGCCTCATCCACCCCCCGATTGCGCCCCTGGGCCGGCCCGCCATGCTCCTGGCAGAAGAGGCGCACATGGGGGAAAAGGTGCCCATGGGCCTGGAGCCAGGGCACGGTGTCATCGCTGGAGCCGTCATCCACCACCACCACCTCGTAGCGATCCACGGGGGCCTCCAGCACCTGCTCTTCCAGAGCCCGCAGACACTTCTGAAGGATCGGGAGACGGTTGTAGGTGGGAATGACGACGCTGAAAAACATGGCTAGGCCGGCATGGAAAAGGGGGGATCCCCCTGGATCCCCCCTGCCAAAAGCTCCCGCGGGAACACCAGGGGTGAGCTGCTCAGTCGGCGGCTCCGCCGTTGCTGGCCGTGCCCGTCACGCCGTTGCCAGCCCCTTCGCCCCGGCCGTCATTGCGCAACTTGCGCTTCTTGAACTTGCGGGCGTAGGCGCGGTTGCGCTCCTGCTTTTCCTTCTTGAGATTGCGGCGTTTGGCCATGCGCGAGGTGCGTAGAACTTGGAAACAACCACCCTAGCCAACCACAAGCGCGGGCTCCTCACTCCAGAGCTTGCCATCCTCCATCTGCACCAGGCGGTCCGCCACATCCAGGATGCGGGGGTCGTGGGTGACCATGAGCACCGCACACCCCTGCTCCCGTGCCAGGCCCTGGAGCAGGGTCACCACATCCCGGCCGCTCTGCCGGTCGAGGGCCGCCGTGGGTTCATCAGCCAGAAGCAGGCGGGGCTGGGCCGCCAGGGCGCGGGCAATCGCCACCCGTTGCTTCTGGCCCCCCGAGAGGTCGTGGGGAAGCTTGCCCAGGTGATCCTCCAGACCAACGGCCCGCAACCACTCCCGGGCCCGATCCCGTCGGGCCCGATAAGACAGTCCGGGCAACAGATCCGAGCCCATCTGGACGTTCTGCTCGGCCGTGAGGCAGCGCAGCAGGTTGTGGCCCTGGAAGATCATGCCGATGCTCTGGCGGAGCCGTTGCCGCTCCCCCCTGCCGCAGCCCCGCAGCTCCTGGCCAAGCACCCGCACCGACCCCTCCATCACCTGGCGCAGGGCCCCCACCAGGGTGAGCAGGGTGGTCTTGCCACATCCGGACGGCCCCGTGAGCAACACCACCTCTCCGGGCTGAATCACCAGATCGACCCCCTGGAGCACCTGACGGCGCATGGGGCCCCGGCCATACCAATGGCTCAGGCCCTGCACCTCCACCGTGGCCGGGGAACTGGTGGGGATGGAAAGCTGGGGACCTGAAGCGACCATGGCGCTAGAAAATCTCGGCGGGGTCCGCATCCGCCAGCTTCCGCATGGCCAGCAGGGCAGAGGCCATGCACATGGTCAAGATCATCGCCAGCACCACGAGCGATCGGTCTCCGGTCATGAAGACAGGCAGCTTCGTGCCCTGCCGCACAAGCATGTAGAGACCCTGGCCGGCAAGCCAGGCGGGAACAAAGCCAAGAACCGAGAGGAGCAGCCCCTCACGGGCCACCACTCCCAGGAGGGTGGTGAGGGGGTAGCCCATGGCCATGAGGGTGGCATATTCCGGCAGATGATCACTGACATCGGAATAAAGAATCTGGTAGACGATCACGCACCCCACCACAAAACCCATGGCGGCTCCAAGGGTGAAGATGAAGCCGATGGCCGTGCTGCTGCGCCAGTAGTTTTTTTCAAACTCCTCAAATTCTTTCTTGCTGTAGACGGCCACATCGGGCGGCAGATTCTGGCGAAGGCGGCTCGCGGCAGCAGCGGCATCGGCCCCAGGCTTCAGACGGATGAGCCCCAACTCGATGCTGCCCGGCGGGGTGGTGGGCATGAGCTGCAGGAAGGTTTCGCTGCTGGTGAGCATGTTGCCGTCCGCTCCAAAGGAAGGGCCAAGGGACACCAGACCGGCCACCCGGACCCGTTTGCCCGCCACCTCCGTTTCCACGGTGCGGCCCTCCTTGAGCCAACGGGCAATGGGGCCGTATTCCGGCCGCGAGAGTTCATCAAACAGAATTCGTCCCCGCTGGGTGAGCAGCTTGGCCTGATCCGCCAATTCCGGAAGAAGGAAGAGGGAATCATCGGGCTCAAAGCCCAGGGTGAGAATTGAACGGGTGGTGCGCTTTTCCGGGTTGCGCCAGAGCAGGAGGTTCCAGTGCACGGGCGTGGTGCCCGCCACCTCCGGATCAGCCATGGCCTGCACGAGGCGCCGCCGGGGAAAGCCCGCCATGGCAATGGAACTCATGGTGCGCGGACTGATCAGCACCAGATCGGTGTCAAACAGTTTGTGCAGCGTGACGCTGGCGTCAAAGAGGCCATCCCGAAACCCGAGTTGCATGAACATCAGGATTCCCGCGAAGCAGATCCCCGCCAGGGCCACCGCCAGCCGGGCCGGCTGGCGGGTGAGCAGCAACCAGGCCAGAGGGATCCGACGGCCCTGCCAGGGCATGGGGGGGCTCATGGCTGAAGGCGGGCGATCACTTTGAGGCC
>JBIIHR010000172.1:0-4006 GCA_044235655.1 Cyanobium sp.
CCCCAAGGGTGTGCTGCTGGTTGGCCCCCCTGGCACCGGCAAAACCCTGCTGGCCAAAGCAGTGGCTGGCGAAGCAGGCGTGCCTTTCTTCTCCATCTCCGGCTCGGAGTTTGTGGAGATGTTTGTTGGGGTGGGCGCCAGCCGCGTTCGCGATCTCTTTGAGCAGGCCAAGAAAAATGCTCCCTGCATCGTTTTCATCGATGAGATTGATGCCGTGGGCCGTCAGCGGGGGGCTGGCCTAGGAGGGGGGAACGATGAGCGGGAGCAGACCCTCAACCAGCTGCTCACCGAGATGGATGGCTTTGAAGGCAATACCGGCATCATCATCGTGGCGGCCACCAACCGTCCCGATGTGCTGGATGCGGCCCTGATGCGTCCAGGCCGATTTGACAGGCAGGTGGTTGTGGATCGTCCGGACTATGCCGGTCGACTGCAGATCCTGGGGGTTCATGCCCGCGGCAAAACCCTGGCCAAGGATGTGGATCTCGACAAGGTAGCCAGGCGCACGCCTGGCTTCACCGGCGCCGATCTGGCCAATCTCCTCAACGAGGCCGCAATACTTGCGGCCCGTCGCGAGCTGAGCGAGATCTCGATGGATGAAGTGAACGACGCCATTGAACGGGTCATGGCGGGACCCGAGAAGAAAGACCGGGTGATGAGTGAAAAACGCAAGCGCTTGGTGGCCTATCACGAGGCCGGGCATGCCTTGGTGGGTGCACTCATGCCCGATTACGACCCTGTCCAGAAGATTTCCATCATTCCCCGCGGCCAGGCCGGCGGCCTCACCTTCTTCACCCCCAGTGAGGAGAGGATGGAATCCGGGCTTTACTCCCGGGCCTACCTGCAAAACCAGATGGCCGTCGCACTGGGGGGACGGGTGGCTGAGGAGATCGTCTACGGAGACGACGAAGTCACCACCGGTGCTTCCAACGACCTCCAGCAGGTGGCCCGGGTGGCTCGCCAGATGATCACCCGCTTCGGAATGAGCGATCGCCTCGGACCTGTGGCCCTTGGTCGCTCCCAGGGAGGCATGTTCCTGGGCCGGGATATCGCCGCTGAGAGGGATTTCTCAGAGGACACCGCTGCAGCCATCGATGAGGAAGTTTCTCTCCTTGTGGATGAGGCCTACAGGCGGGCGAAGGATGTGCTCACCACCAACCGCCCCGTTCTCGATGAGCTGGCCGACATGCTTGTTGAGCGTGAAACCGTGGACGCGGAAGAGCTTCAGGAGCTCCTCATTTCCCGTGACGTCAAAGTGGCTTCCTACCTCTGATGGCGAAGGGCTGATCGCCTCCCTGAGACGTCAGCCCTTGCTTGTGGTCTTCAGGCCTGAAGCTCCCAGCCAACTTGCTCCTCTCCTGGAGGAGTTGCAGGCCTTGGGTCTTGTTCATGCAGAGATTGCCTGCCTGCCGGGTGCCGATTGGAGCAGGCAGTGCCGAGAGTTGATCCACGCGTTTCCCAGGATGTGTCTTGGCGCCGCCTCCATGGTGAGCCCAGAAGCCCTCCATGCCGTTCTGGATGCTGGTTTTGCCTATGGGGTGTCGCCGATCCTGGATCAGCCTTTACAGGAGGAAGCAGCTGCCGCTGGCTTTCTTCTCGTGCCCGGTGTGATGACCCCGACGGAAGTTCGGGCTGCCTCTCATTGCGGACCTGGCCTGGTGAAGCTTTTTCCGGCTTCCACCCTCGGACCGGCTTATTGGAGTGGCCTGCGCGATCCTCTGGGAGGAGCACTACCCTTCTGCATCGCAGCCGGCGGCATTGCTCTTTCCGATGTGAGGCATTGGCTGGCTTCAGGTGTGGATGCGGTGGCCGTGGGCTCCCGCTGGCTCGGCGATGGAGCCTTGCTCAGCAAGCAGTCGCCAATTGATCTGGAGCCATTACGAACATTGCTCGCTGAATTTGCCTTGCGGCAATAGCTCTCCCAGTGCTACTGATGAAAGAGATGATCATTCTCCATGTCTCAACTCACCATCACGATCAGCGATAAGGCTGACGCCCTGATTGCCCAACTGCAGAAGGAGATCTTCAACCGTCGACGCAAGAAAGTCACCGCTGAGGGTGTGGTGGCGACCCTGCTGGAGAGTGGTGCCAAGTCCCAGTCGGACAAGCGCTTCGCCACCTCCTGGAAAAATCTCATCGCCGATATCGAGAAGGCAGCGAAGGTTGCCCAGGCCCATGGCTCCAAGCCTTCCAACCTGAGCGATGAGGAGTGGGCCCTGGTGTTGAGCCACCGCACCCGCTCCCCCAAGGCCCCTGCCTCCGCTTCCGCCCGCAAGGCCCAGCCCGTCGCAAAGGCCAAAGCCACCGCTCCCGCCCGCTCGCGACGTCGCTCCGCCGCAGCAACGGAGCCATTGTCAACCCCTGAGCTGGTGGATCAGCCCGTGGCTCCTGCCAAGGCCCGTTCCACCCGATCTGCTGCCAAAGCCAAGACAGCAAAAGCCAAGCCCGCCGCCAAGACAGCCGCAAAGGCGAAACCAGCCACCAAGGCGAAAGCGGCTCCATCCAGCCGCAGCGCGGCAACGGGTCGTAGTCGCTCTGCAGCCACCACGGCCACAGCCAAGCCCGCTGCCAAATCGAGCAGCCGCAAGGCCGCTTCAGCATCGGCAAAGCCCAGCCGCTCCTCGGTTGCCCGGCGCATGGCCAAGGCTGCCAGCCGCCTGAGCAACACGGCTGCTCCAGCAGTTTCCGCTCCAATCGTCCTTGCCCCTTCCACTCCCGCCGTGGGGAGCAATGGCATGGAGGCCCTTCTGCGTTAGGCGTGCGGCCGCAGGGCTGTCGCGCTTACCAGAGGCTGCACTGGCCCTGCTGACGCAGAAGATGGTCAGCCAGTACCAGGGCCACCATGGCCTCCACCATCGGCACGGCCCTGGGGAGCACACAAGGATCATGGCGACCTTTCGCCTCCAGGATGGTCGCCTCTCCCTGGGCATTGATGGTCTGCTGGGGTTTACGGATCGTGGCTGTGGGCTTGAACGCTACCCGGATCAGGATGTCCTCCCCGTTGCTGATGCCCCCCTGGATCCCCCCGGAGTTGTTGGTGGCCGTGCGGAGTTGACCTCCCTCAGCAGGCAGGAACGCATCGTTGTGTTCGCTGCCCTTGAGCAGGGTGCCGCTAAAACCCGAGCCGATCTCAAACCCTTTTGTTGCTGGCAGTGACATCACGGCCTTGGCCAGGTCGGCTTCGAGTTTGTCGAACACCGGCATGCCCATTCCCGTGGGCGGACGACGCACGACACAGGTGATCACGCCCCCGCAGGAGTCGCCTTCGCGACCAATGGCCTCGATCCGCTCCACCATCCGCTCCGCTGCGTCACTGTCGGGGCAGCGAACGATGGTCCGCTCCACATCCTCCAGGCAGACCTCCTGGGGGTGGATCTGGGCTTCGATGGTGTGAATCCGTTGCACCCAGGCCAACACTTCTGTGCCATTGGCCTTGGCGAGGAGTTGTTTGGCAATGGCGCCTGCCGCAACCCTGCCGATGGTTTCCCGGGCGGAGGCCCGACCCCCACCACTGCGGGCCTGGATGCCGTACTTTGCCTGGTAAGTGGCATCGGCGTGGGAAGGCCGAAAGGCCACTGCCATGTCCTGGTAGTCCTGGGGGCGTTGGTCCTTGTTGCGCACCAGCATGGCGATTGGCGTGCCCAGGGTGAGTCCATCCAGCAGGCCGCTGAGGATCTCCACCCGATCCTCTTCCTGACGCGGGGTGGTGATCCGGCTCTGCCCAGGCCGCCTCCGATCCAGCTCCGCCTGGATGCTGGCGATGTCGATCGGTAGGCGCGGCGGGCAGCCATCCACAACCACGCCAACGCCACCCCCGTGGGATTCTCCGAAGGTGCTGATGCGGAAGAGGGTCCCGAAGCTGCTGCCCATGGGAAGACGTGGCTTCAAGGAGCCTAGGGAGGCATCTAAGGCGGCGGAAGGGTTCCAAAAACTGTGGAGCCTGCAGCCTCAGGAGGCCTGAGCATCAGTTGGGATCTCAGTCGGGCTCTACTGAACGTGTGCCGCA
>JBIIHR010000174.1:0-3991 GCA_044235655.1 Cyanobium sp.
TTCATGGCGGGCCCAGGCTTTGGCCGGGTGGAGGGGGCGATGCAAAGCGCCGAAGAGCTGGCCCGCAGGCTGGCGCAATAGGCAGCCGAAGATCTCAGACCACAAGCACCGGCGCCTCAGCGGTGGTGCCTTGGGCTGGTGCCTGTTCTTCAGCCGTTCCATACGCTGAGGGGATCTGGGCAGCCATCTTCTCCAGCCATTCCATGAGCTCTTCCACCTGTTTGTCTGCGGGAAGGGCACCCAGGCCTCGGGCCACGATCTTTGCTGCTCCAGCGGAGCCCGCCTGGTAGACCAACCGGCCATGGAGATGGGTGGGGAGCCCCTGGCGCAGCAGACGGAAGGCAGGTTCCTCCATGGGGGTTTCCAGCAAGATATTGGGTTTTTCCGGTTTGATCCGCGAGACGCCACAGCGCTTGGCAAGCAGTTTCAGCTCCAGCAGTCGGAGCAGGCTGTGCACGGGTCCAGGGATAGGACCGAAACGATCAGTCCAGCCAGCCGCCAACTCGAGCAAGGCCGCCTTGCTCTCACACTGGGCCGCCGCCCGATAGGCCGCCACCTTTTCATCGTTGTCACTGATCCACTCGGCTGGGATGAACGCTGTGAGCTGTAGATCCACCTGGGTGTCATCCACACTGGGGATGTCCTGACCCTGCAGCTCAGCTAGACACTCCTGAAGCATGTCCATGTAGAGGTCAAAACCAATGGTCTCCATCTGGCCGCTCTGTTCGACTCCCAGCAAATTGCCCACACCGCGAATTTCCATGTCGCGCATGGCCAGCTGATAGCCAGAACCGAGTTGGGCGAACTCTTGAATTGCCCGGAGTCGCTGGCGGGCCCCATCGCTGAGGGAGGCTTCGCCTGGGTAGAACAACCAGGCGTGGGCCTGAATCCCACTGCGGCCCACCCGTCCACGAAGCTGATAGAGCTGGGCTAGACCAAATTTCTGTGAATCCTCAACCAAGATTGTATTGACTCTGGGGATATCTAGACCGCTTTCAATGATGGTGGTGCAGAGCATCACATCGGCTTCGCCGCTATTAAAGGCCACCATGGCGCTCTCAAGCTCTCCCTCGGGCATCTGGCCATGGGCCGTGATCAATCGCATGCCAGGCAACATGGAACGCAGGCGTTCCGCCCCCTCCTCAATGCCCTCCACCCTGGGGACCACGTAGAACACCTGCCCGCCCCGATCGAGCTCCTGGCGAACGGCACTACGGATGGCCTCCTCATCAAAGGCCGCCAGGTGGGTGCGGATGGGACGGCGGAGGGGTGGGGGAGTGGTGATCAGGCTCATTTCCCGTACCCCGGACAAACTCATGTACAAGGTGCGAGGAATCGGAGTGGCACTGAGTGTGAGCACATCCACATCCTTCCGCAGGGCCTTGATCTTTTCCTTCTGCTGCACACCAAACCGCTGCTCCTCATCCACCACGAGCAGCCCAAGATCCTTGAACGTGGTGCTTTTGCCAAGCAGCTGGTGGGTCCCAACCACCACATCCACCTGCCCTGAAGCCAATCCATCTTGAATGGCCTTTCGTTCATTTGTGGTGCGAAAACGGTTGAGCAGGGCCACCTTCAGGGGATAGGGGGCATAGCGCTCCGTGAGTGTGCGCCAATGCTGCTGGGCCAGCACTGTGGTGGGAGCCAGCATGGCCACCTGCTTTCCAGCGGTGACGGCCTTGAAGATGGCCCGGATGGCCACCTCGGTCTTGCCAAACCCCACATCCCCGCAGACCAGTCGATCCATGGGCTGGTGTCGCTCCATATCGCGCTTGACATCGGCAATGGCCTTGAGCTGATCGGGAGTGGGGTCGTACGGGAAGGAATCCTCCAACTCCTGTTGCCAGGGTCCGTCAGGGGGAAAGGCAAATCCCTTGATCTGATGGCGCTCCGCGTAGAGCTTCACCAGATCCATCGCAACTTTGCGGATGGCCTTGGCGGCCCGTTCCTTGGTGCGCTGCCAGGCCGTGCCACCCATGCGGTTCAGCTCGGGGACACCTTCCCCCGTTGCTCGAAAACGCCCCAGGCTCCCCAGTTGATCGGCCGCCACCCGCAGGAGACCATCTGCGTACTGCACCACCAGGTAGTCGCGAGCCTCCCCGGCGATCGCCAGCTTTTCAAGCTTGAGGAAACGACCGACGCCGTGGTTGCGATGGACCACGAAATCCCCAGGCACCATCCGGTTGGGATCCACCGTCCGGCTGGCGGCCCGGCGGCGGCGGCGGACGAAACCCGTTGCAGCCAGGCTGTGCTGGCCGAAGAATTCCCGGTCCGTCACCAACACCTGCTTCCAGGCAGGAAGCTGGACCCCTTCCAGCTCAGCTGTTCCCCGGGTTTTCAGGGCAACTGGCGTGTTCTGAGCGAGGAGTCGCTCAATGGCCGGAACATCCCCAGGATTGGGAACGAAGCGGCAGATGCAGTCATGCTCCTCCAGCAGGGCAACAGCGCGGGTGGGCTGGGCCGAAAGCAACCAAACCTGCTGCTGATCCTTGAGGAACCCCCGCACGGTTTCCGCCAGCCGGCCAAAAGCATTCGGAAGGGCCGGAACGGGTCGGGCGGCCAGGTCAAAACTGTTGGCTGCATCGTCCCGCTGGAGGAGTTCCGCGAGATCCACCCCAAGGAAGGCCTCCACCTCAGCCAGGGCCTCGGTGGGGGGGCGGTGGAGGCCGGAGGGCAGGGGAGGGAGAGAGGTGCCAGCAGCGGAGTTCAATTCCGCCCAAACCTCCTGCTGATGTTCGGCAGCGTGATCGAACCATTGCTGGCCATGGGCCAGACATTGGCGCCGCTCATCCACGGCGATCAGGGTGTTGGGGGCGAGGTAATCCAGCAAGCTGGCTGGCTGGGGCCAAACCACACCCAGCAGCCGTCGCAGGCCTTCCGGCGTTCCGCCCTCCACAAGGCTGGCGAAACCGTGATCTCCCAGCAGGCTCTCCAGCCCTGGCAGGGCGGTGTCTCGGAGGGCATCAGCCACGAGGGTGCTGAAGCTGGTAGGTGTCAGCAACACCTGCTCAATGGCATCAAGAGAACGTTGACTTGCCGGGTCAAATTCACGGAGTTTTTCTAATTCATCACCAAAGAATTCCAGGCGCACTGGCAATTCGGCGCTGACTGGAAAGACATCAAGAATGTCGCCACGGCGACTCCAGGTGCCTTCCTGTTCAATCGATGTGACCCGCTCATATCCCAAACGCGTGAGGGTGTGGGCCAAGGCCTCGAGGCTCACCGCTTCCCCCTTTCGCAGGGTGCAACAACGGGCGGCAACCACCTCCCGCGGGGGAAGGTGGGGCTGAAGAGCCCTTTCCGTGGCCACAACCGCCAGGGGCGAGCCCTGCAGGAGCTCGCTGAGCACCTGCATCTGCCCCCAGATGATCTCAGTAGTGGGATCAAAGGGCTCGTAAGGGGAACCCTCACTGGTGGGATAGAGCTGGCTGCTCCACCCCATGATCTCCAACAAGGCAGCCCATCGGCCCGCCTCCTCAAGAGTGGGAACGATCACCAGGAGCGGGGCATCTGCACGCCGGGCCAAGGCACTCGTGACGAGGGACCGGGCTCCCCTTCCCCCTCCTCTCAGCAGAAGCCGATCAGCACGTCGGGCACGCTCCAGAAGCTCTGCGGTCAGAGGGGCCTCCTTGAGCTGTCGCACCAGGGCAGAGAGAGGCATGGAACTCGACACCACAGGTGCTGATCCTCGCAAGTCTTCCTCAAACCCGTGGCCCCCCTGGCCAACGCCTGGAGGTGTGGCATAATTTATGAAAATATTATTAAGCGTGGATCTTTTTCAATGTCCCGTATGCGACTGTTTGCCGGTTCGCTATAAATCAAAAAACAATTCAAATCCCATATGCATTCGTTGCAACAGGGAAATGGTGCGGGTTTCCAAGGTCAAGAAGGGATACCTATGGGCTGTTGGATTGGCAAGCGCTGGAATGGCTTTCATCACCATTCCAGATCTCTTAAATTATTTTATCAATGATCCACGGCAAAGCAAAGT
>JBIIHR010000175.1:0-3976 GCA_044235655.1 Cyanobium sp.
GCCTGCCTTTTTCATTGGCTCCACCGTGTTTGATGGCGATAAGTTCATCGGCGCCCTGATCTATCAGCTGAATCCTGAGGCGATCGACCGGGTGATGACCGACAACAAGAAGTGGGAGCAGCAGGGCCTGGGTAAAACAGGGGAGTCCTTTCTTGTGGCCCAGGATTACAAGTTCCGCTCTTCCCCCAGAGCATTTCTTGAAAATCCAGATCAATACTTTCAATCCCTTCGTTCTCAAGGAGTTTCGAAAGAGAAGATTGATTGGATTAAGAGGAGCAAAAGCCCGGTGTTGATCCAGGAGGTGAGAACCGAGGGGGCAAAACGGGCTCTCTCCGGCCAGACTGGTGAGGCCGAGGAGTTCGATTACCGCGGCAAGCGTGTGTTGAAGTCTTATCAGCCGATCCGGATTGGCAATTTTGAGTGGGGCTTGGTGGCCAAGATTGATAAGGCCGAAGCGCTGCAGGGGGTGAGGCAGTTGCGGGATGCCCTCCTGCTGCTGACGGCCATCCTCATTCCGCTGCTCACCTTGCTCTCCCTTGGGCTTGCCCGAAGTTTCATTGATCCCATTCGGAGGTTGATCGCTGCCACCAAAGCCATTGCCTCAGGCGACAGTTCTGTTCAGGTGAAGTTGGATTCCGAGGATGAGTTTGGCGAGCTTTCCAGCTCCTTCAACAACATGGCCACCACCCTGCAGAAGCGAGAAGAGGCGATCAGCTCCCAACTCAAGGAGAACGACCGCCTACTGCTCAATATCCTGCCGGCCCGCACAGCTGAACGGCTGAAGCAAGGGGAGCTATCCATCACGGAGCAATATCCAAGCGTGACCGTGCTCTATGCCGATCTGGAGGGCTTCCAGACCCTGACCGGCGAACTGACGCCCGAGCAGGCCATTGAAGTGCTCAATGAACTGGTGGGCGCATTTGATGATGCGGCTGATCGCTTTGGAGTGGAAAAGCTCCGCAGCACGGGCTCCAATTACTTGGCGGTATGCGGGCTATCCGTGCCTCGAGTGGATGACGAGAAGCGCACTGTTGAACTGGCCTTGCAGATGATCCAGGTGGTGGAGCGCCTCAGCGCCAAGCACCAGGTGCACCTCAGCCTGGATATCGGCATCCATACCGGTGCCCTGGCGGCCGGTGTGGTGGGCCGTGGAAAGTTTTACTACGACGTGTGGGGCGACACCATGACCATCGCCCGGGCCATCCACCTCTCGCCAAAGCAGAACGTGATCCAGGTGACCGAGCCTGTGATGCGTGCCCTGGAAGGTCTTTATGCTTTCGAGCCGCTGGCCCCTGTGGCGGTGAAGGGAGAGGGTTCCATCCCGATCTGGGAACTGACCCGTCACCAGCCAGCCGTCGCTTCCGCTTCAGCAGAGCCCGACGCATGAGCCACCCAGCTTTCGTCGTCACGGCGTCGACCGCGTTCACAACGCTCCTCACCGCTGCACCCGCTGCGCCGGCCTCTCCCCCGTCTCCTGGTTCGCAGCCTCTCCCCTCGCTCACCACTTCCGCAGCCTCTGCCCTGGGCCATTTGAACCCTGTTTGGGTCCTTGCTCTGGCCGTGGGTTTCCCCCTGTTGATGCTGCTTCTGGGGGAAGGGCTTCGCTGGCTGGAGCGTCACCAGCCTGCATTTGGAGCCCCCCTGGCCATCCTGCGCAACTGGATGATGCCGGCCCTGGCTGCCTATCTGATTCTGGTGGAGGTTCTGGCCCGGCCTCGCTTGGCGGTGGGGGTGCGGATCAGCGAGACACTGGTGTGGATCACCCTGATCCTGGCTGCCCTCTCCCTGCTCAATGTGATCCTCTTCGAGGGGGCTCCTCAGGGCAGCTGGCAGGCCAAGGTGCCGAAGCTGTTCCGCGATCTCGGCCGCTTCCTGCTGGTGCTGATCGGCTCAGCCATCGTCCTCTCCAGCGTGTGGGGTGCGGATCTGGGCGGCTTCCTGACCGCTTTGGGGGTGGGTTCGCTGGTGCTGGGCCTGGCCCTGCAGGACAGCCTTGGCAACATCTTTTCTGGAGTGGCCCTGCTGTTTGAGCAGCCGATCGGCATGGGCGACTGGATCCAGATCGGCGACAGCCTCGGCAAGGTGGTGGAGGTGAACTGGCGGGCCGTGCATCTCCAGACCATGAATGATGATCTGATGGTGATCCCCAACTCCGAATTATCCAAGGGTCAGTTCACAAATTTCAGCCGGCCGACCTCACTGCATCGTCTCGAGATTCCTGTCGCCTTTTCCTACGATGATCCCCCCAACCGGGTGCGGAAGATTCTGGTGAAGGCAGCTTTGGATATTCCCCATGTGTTGGCTTCTCCTCCTCCCAATGTGGTGGTGCAAAATTATGGAGATTTTGCCATCACCTATCTGATTCAGATCTTCGCACCTGACTTCAACACCGGTGAGAATATCCGCGATGAGATGAACCTGCGCCTCTGGTATCTGGCCCAGCGCCACCGCCTCACCATGCCCTACCCGGTTCAGCAGGAGATTCCCTATCTCGCTGCAGCGCCCACGCCCCTCCAGCAGCGCCAGTCCTGCCTGAGTTTGCTTCGACGGACCCCAGGTTTTGCAGCCCTCTCAAAGGGACGATTGGAGCAGATGCTGGCACGATGCGATCTCCGCTCTTACGCCACCCATGAAGTGGTTCTCGAGCGCCATGATGCTCTCGATGGGCTCTACCTGATCGTGGCTGGTGAGGCAGAACTCCTCATTCCAGATCACATGGGACGCCCATGCAGCCTGGGCGTTTTGCTGCAGGGTGAATGTTTCGGAGAGAAAAGCACCCTTCTCCATGGCCGCATCTCAGACACCACCGTGCAAGCCTGCGATGACCTGGAGGTGCTCTTGATTCCAGTGGAGGAACTCCAAAATCTGTTGTTGGAATCCCCTCGTCTCGCGTCCGATCTCACTGAGGTGATGGAGATCCGTCGCCGTGCTCTCCAGGATGCGGGCTACGACTCCGTCGATGGGTTGGGAATTCCATTGGCTGGGCGCAGCTAGGTGTTTTCTCAATGGCTAGGCCTGGGTAGGGCCTGGAGGAATCCCCAAAAAAAACCCCGGACATTTCCGGGGCTCGGGGAGACTCTTGGTTGGTGTAGCAGGGGAATCAGCCGAGACCAATCTGGGACAGGATGCCCTGGCCGGTGAGCACTTCGGTGGCAAGGCCGATCACGAAGCCGAGCATGGCCAGACGGCCATTCCAGGTTTCAGCGAAGGCAACGAATCCAAAGCGGGGAGTGGGATCAGCCATGGGGTTGGTTGAGAAACGTTGCGATCAGTGTAACGGACTGTGAAGGGCTTGAGGTGGGGGTGCCCGTACCTGTGGGGGTATCGGGGGCAGCAGCCACCAGCGGCTGTGCAGGGGTGGGTGGGCCAGGTGACGGAGCGGCCGGGTGGGTGGAGCTGGCCCCTCTGCCTTGGTTAGACCAGAGAGATCGCCGAGGCAGGAAGCGCCCCCACGGGACACCTGCTGTTTCATCCGGCGACGGGCGTCCTGACCGGGCGCCCCCAACTTTTTAAAGTCCTCAGCTTTAAAGCGCTCCGGGCTCCACCGCTGCTTCCAGGGATGGTCCGAAGGACCTGCCCCCCGCGGCTGGTACAAACGTTGAGCGGGTCCCTGGGATCGGCTGCAACCAGGCGGTCACCGATTCCCCCACGCGCAGCACCGGTAGGGGAGCAGGCCCCACCATGCTCACAGGGCGTGGCTCGGGCGCGGCGTACACAAGCCAGATCCGTTGGCCTGTCCCGATCTGACTGGTCTTGGGTTGGCGGATCACCTTCAGAACCCGGGCCTGAACGTGCAGGTCGCCGGCGTGAGCGGTCTCCTTTTCCACCGCCATTCGCAGCACCACGGGTGCCTGGCGTTGCTGCTCCCCGTACACCCAGGGAGGCAGCTCAGCGCTGGCCTTCGTCGGGCCAAGTGCGGTCAGCACGGCCCCGCCGCTCAGTACGGCAAACGTTCCGAGAATGGCCAAAGGAACAG
>JBIIHR010000176.1:0-3971 GCA_044235655.1 Cyanobium sp.
CTTCCCACCTACGGCGAGCTGCTGTTCTGCCGCTGAGCTGCGTCAGGCGAAGGAGGTGCCCCCTCACCCCGCGAAGCGACGGTTCACCTCCGTCCAGTTCACCAACGACCACCAGGCCTCGATGTACTCGGGGCGGCGGTTCTGATACGTCAGGTAGTAGGCGTGCTCCCAGACGTCGAGGCCCAGCAGGGGGGTGCCGCGCTCGATGCCCGGCAGATCCATCAGGGGATTGTCCTGGTTGGCGGTGCTGGTGATGGCCAGCGTGCCATCGGGTTTGCGGATCAACCAGGCCCATCCCGAACCGAACCGGCTAGCCGCCGCCTGGGTGAACTGGCTCTGCATGGTGTTCAGCGAGCCGAAGCTGCCTTCGATGGCGGCCAGCAGCTCCGGGGAGGGATCTCCACCCTGCCCCACAGGAGCCATGGCCGTCCAGAACTGGCTGTGGTTCCAATGTCCGCCGCCGTTGTTGCGGACAGCCACTGGAAACCGGGAGATCTGGCCCTGGAGGTCCTCCAGGCTGAGATGAGCCAGGTCAGGGTTGGCCTTGATCTGGCCGTTGAGGTTCGCCACATAGGCGCCGTGATGCCGGTCGTGATGAAGGGTCATCGTGGTGGCATCGATGGCCGGCTCCAGGGCATCTGGGGCATAGGGAAGGGGCGGCAGGCTGAAGTTGGCCCAGGCGGGGAGGGCCGTGCCCAGCATCAGCAGAAGGGCCACCAGAGGGGCAAGCCAAGGCCTGGGGGAAGGGAGCGGGGGCATGGGTGGGAAAACAACCTCAGGATCGCCAGCTTGCCGGAGCGCCCAGGCCACTCAACGGCCGATCAGGCGCCGCACACTGCCTAAAAACACTTCCATCGAGCTGATGGCCAGCACCACACTGAGGAGATTCACCGCCCATCCCAGCGCATAGAAGGCCGGCACCCATCCAGGGACCACGGCTCCCTGCAGGGATGTCAGCAGATAGTCGAGCGCCCCATCGAGCATGGCGAAGAGCGACGCCGCGAACATGGCCAGGGCGGCCTCCAGGATGGGCTGGCCCTCCGGATGATCGGGAGGCAGGTAGCGCGCCAGGTTGATCTGAAAGTTGGCCACGAGAAACAGCACCGCGAAGACCGTGATCTGCGTGAGCTGCCGCTGGCTCGCTACCTCCCTGGCCTCCAGGAGGAGGTAGGCCAGCGCCACTCCCCAGAGGAGCAGTCGCAGAATGGGGATGCTCCACCGTTGCAGCTGCAGAAGCCAGGTCCCCCTCCCTGGTGAATCCATCCGGACCGCTGAGAACGTCTGTGCTCAGAGCGTAAGTTGCCCCAATCCAAGGATCCCACCCAGGCTTTGCCGATGGTGCTGCATCTTCTGCTTCTGCTCATGGGGTTTGCAACCACCATGGCTCCCCCCGCAAACAGCCGAACCCTGCAGGCCACCGTGCTCTCGATTGGGGACGGCGACAGCCTTCAGGTGTGGCAGGCGGGGCGTGCCCTGAAGGTGCGCCTGGCTTGCATCGATGCCCCCGAACTTCGCCAGAGCCCCTGGGGTGCCCAATCCAGAAGCCTTCTGCAGCAGCGCCTCCCGGTGGGGCGTGAGGTGAAGCTGGACGTCAAAGACATCGATCGCCATGGTCGCACCATCGCCGAGGTGACCAGTGACATCAATATTGGTCTTGTTCTGGTGGAGGAGGGGCAGGCTTTTATCTCTCAGCGTCACCTCCACCACTGCAAGGCCCGGCAGTATGAGGCGGCGGAGGGGCATGCCAGACGGCGGCGCCTGGGGATCTGGCAGGTGTCAGGGGGCATCACCCGACCCTGGATCTTTCGCCACCGCCGGGGCCATGCGCGATCGATACTGACTTCCACCCCCTCCAGCCCCGGCTGAGCCAATGGCTCGTCTCCTCCACCACCGCCTTGAGTTGCAGACGTCCGGCTCCTTCTGCTGCCACGACATCACCCCGGAGCTCCAGGCCCAGATCGATCGCAGCGGCATCCGTGACGGCCTCTTGGTGGCCGTGGGCCAGCACACCACCACCGCCCTGGCCCTCAATGAAAACGAGGAACGGCTGTTGAACGACATTCAGCGCTTTTTTCTCGACCTGGCCCCGCCCGATCGCCCCTGGCTCCATAACGATCTCCATCTGCGGCAGGGCATCCCTCCCGATGAACCGCGCAATGCCCACGCCCATCTCATTGCCCTGATGCTGGGCAACCAGCTCACCCTTCCTGTGGTGGAAGGGAAGCTGGGCCTGGGCCGCTGGCAATCCGTGCTCCTGGTGGAACTGGACGGGCCGCGCCATCGGCAGGTGCTGCTGACCTTGTTGGATGGCCAGGGACCGGTTCCATGAAGAAAAGCCGCGGAGGCCCAACGGGCCGCCTGCGGCTCGCCAGGCTTAGGCCATGAGCCTCATGCACTGCCCCCTCTGCATCGGTCTGGCGTTGTTATCCATCGTCAGAGCCGCCTCCCATCTGGTGTTGGTGGGATTGCGATTTGCCCCCCAGGCCAGCGGTGTCACCGCATCCCCTCAGTCGTTGGGTGGAATCTGAGCCTTTGGGGTCCATGCGGTAGACGCAAAAAAGCCGCCCGGGAGGGCGGCTGAAGAGGCACTGAAGGTTCGGAGGAGCGACCCGTCCGAGCTGGATTACCAGCGCTGGCCGCCACCACCACCACCGCCACCGCCACCACTGCGGGGCTCAGCTTTGTTGACGCGGATGTTGCGGCCCATCCACTCGACGTCCTGAAGATCATCGATGGCCTTGGTTTCTTCCACCGCTGACGCCATGTCAACGAAGGCAAAACCACGCTTACGGCCGGTGTCCCGATCAAGGGGAAGGGTGCACTTGCTCACGGAGCCGTATTCCGCAAACAAACTTTTGAGATCTTCCACTTCGGCATCGAAGGAAAGATTGCCAACGTAAATAGTCATGAAAATGAACGGTATGGACCGATTCGTCGAAATCCCTGGAGAAAGTCGCTGGCCTTGGTGGAGAAGTCTTATGGAGCTCGCCGCACTGGGACAAAACCCGCTGAAGAGTGTTCGTTGAATCGACTTCACCCTACAGCAGGGGGGGCACTCGCCAGACCGTCCCTTCTCCTGGCGGATAACCGCCTCAGTGCGATGGGGCAGCTCAGCTCCGATCCCGACCCAGCAGCAGGTCCCTGGCCCCATTCACCCGTTGCATGGTGTGGTTCTCGCCGCCCCTGTCGGGATGGTGCTCCGCCGCACACCCCTTCCAGGCCTGGTTCACCTGGGCTGCCGTCAGACGTCCGGAAAGGGGCAGGTGGAGCTGTTGGCGAGCGAGGATCGCCTCGAGGTCGGGGTGCTTTCCCAAAGGGCCCCAATCCGCCTTGCTCAAGGCTGAATGGCGCTTCCCTGCCCCCTTGCGTTTGCCAGCCTTTCCCGCTCTGGAGCCTCCAAACCCCTTCTGCTCCTGGGGCTCTGCCTCGGGATCCCGCACTCGGGACTGGCGACCATGCATGGCCAGCCAGCCTTTAGGCAGCTCGTGGGTGGTGGGTGACATGGGGGTCTCGCTTGGCCTTCATTCTCCCGCACCAAGGCGGACAGGGGTCTGCAGCAACAGCAGGGTCAGGTTCCAGGGGGAATCATCATCCAGCAGATGGAGATCGCCGCACCGCTGAAGGCCACCATCACCAGGGGCCAACTGCTGTCAAGAACTTCAAGACGTCGTCGAAGATTTTCCTGGGCCGTGCCCTCCTCAAGCAACTCCATCGAGGCGTAACGGCGACCGATCCAGATCACGAGAACGAAGGCCACAAGGGTCACCACATAGGCCACCACATACACCTGATCCAAAAAGGTCAGAAAAGGCAGGGCTGGCAGTTCATCCCGGTAGGACTGCTGAAGGAACACCAGGGTCAACAGCACCGTGACAGGAATGCTGGCCCGGGCGTCCTGCTCATCAGGCCGCACCTTGAACACGAGCAACACCATGGCCATCAGCACCGCCAGGGGAAGCAGCAGCCGCCAG
>JBIIHR010000177.1:0-3959 GCA_044235655.1 Cyanobium sp.
ATGCTCCTGGGCCTGTTGCGCATGGCGGAGCGTGATGGCAACCGCTGCGCCGGCCTGGTGTTGCTGATGGGCGCGGTGTTCGGCGTGGGGCTGATCCGTCTTCTTCAGGAGGGGCTGGGCCTCTCTTCGCAACAGGCGCTGCGGGTGTTGGTGGTGGCGATGCTGCACCTGGTGGGCCCCCTGGTGGTGGCGCTGATCGCCTTCACCCGCCTCACCCCGCTCTGGTTGCGCAGGGCCCGGGAAGGTGGAGCCAGCGCGGGCTGGCTCACCCTGGGGCCTGCCTTCCTGGTGGCCCCTTTGCTGTTGGTCCACGCCCTGGTGGGTGGCCTGGTCGGTGGCGTGTTGGCCAACACCCAGGGAGGGCTGGAGTTCCGACTTGGCCATGCGCTGGGGGCCATTGTGCCGATGGATCTGGTGTCGGCCCTGCTGCGCACCGGGCTCTACCTGGCCGCAGCCGCTCTCCTGTGCCTATGGGAGGCACAAAGGCGCCTCCGCAGCCAAGCCTGTGCGGAAGATCTGGTGGCCAGCCTGATCGCCCGCCAGATCGCCCTGATGGTGGGCCTCAAGTTGCTCTGGACCCTGGCCGTGGCCCCCGTTTCCCTGCCCACCCTGCCCTGATGTCAACCCCCCCTCCCGCCCCGAGTCCAGCGCCTCAGGATGGGGCGTCCAGCCCCCGGGAGCGGTGGCTGTTTCTGATCTCCGGAGGTTTATTGCTGCTGGCCCTCCTGGCGGCGATCGGTCGGGAGCGGCGCTGGGGGGAAGCCACCTTCACGGTGGATCTGGTGGCGCCCACCGCCGCTGGTTTGCAGGAGGGCATGGACGTGCGCCTTTCCGGCATGCCCATCGGCCGCGTGAATTCCCTCCGACTCCGTGACGACGCCCGTGTGGAGGCGACGCTGCAGATCAACGCCCGCCACCGCCATCTGGTGGGTCCCCGCAGCCGGGCCCATAGCGATCAGGCCGGACTGGTGGGGATGACCTTCGTCACCCTCACTCCCGATCCCCGGCCGGAGGCCGAGGCTGCCAAGCCGCTCCCTGCCCTGACCTATGTGCCCCCACCAAACCTCAACCAGCTCGTCGCCGATCTGGCCGAATCCCGCAAGCAGCTCGATGGCACCCTCGCCCTCACCAGCCAGCTGCTCAAGCATCAGGTGCCCCCGTCTCTGGCCAGCCTGCAGCAATCCACCACCCGGCTCTCCCGTTCGATGGGTGATCTCTCCTCCATGTCGAAGACCCTCTCCACCGAAACCCAGCGCACGGTGCCCTCGGTGCGGGCCCTCACCGGCACCCTGCAACGGGAGAGCGTGCAGATCGCCCCGGCCGTGCGCCGCACCCTGGCGAACGCAGATCGCACGCTGGATCGTGCCGACCAGACGGCCGTAGCGGCGCAGCAGGCCTCGCGTGAGGCCCAGGTGCTGTTGCAGCAGGCCCGGCCCGTGCTGATTCCCACCCTGCAGAACGCCCAGGAGATCACTGGAGTGGCCGCCAGGCTGGTGCGTTTTCTCAGCGGACTGGGGCTGCAGGAGCCGGGATCCTCCCGGCCCCAATCCACCCCACCGCCAACCGCTCACAAACCATTGCAGCAACAGATGGATCCCTACAAGGTGCATCCCACCGCTCCGGATCCTTCCCCCTACCTGCCTTAAGGAGGGGGCAAGGCCTCAGCCCTTCTCGTCCTCGTCGTGGGCGAAGCGGTTGTAGAGGAAATCCAGCGCCTGGTTGCGCATCTCGTAGTAAATGGGGTCCTCCATGATGTCTTCCCGGCTGCGGGGGCGTGGGAAGGGAATGGTGAGCACCTCCCCGATGCCCGCCGCCGGGCCGTTGGTCATCATCACGAGACGATCAGCCAGAAACAGCGCCTCGTCGATGTCGTGGGTGATCATCAATACGGTGCACTTCTGGGTGTTCCAGATCTTGAGCAGCTCCTCCTGCAGCTCCTCCTTGGTGATGGCATCGAGGGCGCCGAAGGGTTCATCGAGGATCAGCACCTCCGGCCGGATCGCCAAAGCTCTGGCAATCGCCACCCGCTGCTTCATGCCTCCGGAAATCTGGGTGATCTTCTTTTCCGCGGCGGTGGTGAGGCCCACCAGCTCCAGGTGTTCCATGGTGATGGCGTGCTTCTCGCTCTTTGCGAGTTTGGGTTTTACCGAATCGATGCCCAGATACACGTTTTCGTAGGCGGTGAGCCAGGGCAGCAGGGCATAGCCCTGAAACACCACCATGCGATCGGGGCCAGGCTTCTCGATCGGCTTGCCGTTGAGCAGCACCGCTCCGGAGGTGGGGGTGGCGAAGCCCGACACCATGTTGAGCAGGGTGCTCTTGCCGCAGCCGGAGTGGCCGATCACACAGATGAATTCCCCCTGCTGCACCTCCAGGTTCACGTTCTCCAGCACCGGATAGGGGCCGGTGGGGGTGGGGTAGGTCTTGCCGAGACCGTCGAAGCGCAGCAGGGGCTGGCCGCCGGGGGTGTGGGGGGCGGCCGTGGCCGCGAGGGTGGAGGTCATGGTGGTGAAGAGGGGTGTGGATGCTGAAGCGTTCGATCGGTTAAGCCGCCATGGCCCTGGGCACGCCGATGGGAATCTCGGCCACGCTGAAATCGCGATGGAGGGAAACGGCGTTGAGGTAGCCGATGGGGTCTTCGCTGTTGAAGGGCCGGCCATCGAAGAGCTCGATGCCCTGTCGCTGATAGCTCACCTCTTCAAGCCCCAGCTCCCGTGCGGCGGTGCTGAACACCCCCACCTGGCAAATGCGCTCGAGGATCTCCACGTAGTTGCGGGGGAAGGGGATCTCTGCCCAGCGGGCCAGCTGGGTCATGATCCAGAGGTGTTCGGTGCGGCTGGGGCGGTTGAGGCCGGCGCCGAAAAAGAGGTGGTGGGGTTCACCATGGGGAGCGAACGCATCGCCCGTCTGGGCGCTGAAGTGGATCAGCTCGGCCTTCATGCCCAGATAGCGCCGGTCGCTGAGCAGTTCGCCCATCTCCTGCCAGTGGTTGGGTTCGGCGCAGTAGCGGCAGGCTTCCAGGAGCGCCTTGGTGAGGGCGATGTGGGTGTTGGGATAGGCCAGGGCCCAGTCTTCCCGGGCGCCGAGCACCTTGCCCGGATGGCCCGACCAGATCTCCAGATCTCCCACGATCGGAACGCCGTGGCCCTCGCGGTTGGCGCGAAAGTTCCAGGGTTCGCCGATGCAGTAGCCATCGATGGAGCCGTCCTTGAGGTCGGCGAGCATCTGGGCGGGGGGCAGGGTCTGCAGATGAACGTCGTTATCGGGATCGATGCCATTGGCTGCCAACCAGTAACGCAGCAGCAGGTTGTGCATGGAGGCCGGATGGACGATGCCAATGCGGTGGGGTTCCCGCTCGTGGCTGTGAAGCCACGAGCGATAGTCGTCCACCGTGTTCACTCCCTGCTCGGCCAGCCGTTTGGCCAGGGTCACCTCGTTGCCGTTGCGGCTGAGAGTGAGGGCCGAGACGATCGGGGTGGGGTCGCCGCCATGGCCGCCGGCGGTCATCCAGACGGGCATGCCGGAGGGCATCAGGGCCGAATCCAGGGTGCGATCCAGCAGGCCATCCACCACACCCCGCCAGCTGGTTTCCCGCACCAGGTGCACCTCATCGAGGCCGTGCTTGGTGAAGAAGCCCTTGGCTTCCGCGATGGCCAGGGGCGCGCAGGCCGCCAGGGGCACAAACCCCAGATCGAGATTCACCTTCTCAAGGCCGTGACGGGCGAGCACCTTGTGGGGCTTGGCCTGCCACTGCTTCACCCGCTTCTGCCGATTGAGGAAATAGATCATTTCCGAGCGCAGGCTGTAGTAGCTCGGGTGATGCACCACCGTGAGCCGCTGCCGGGGCCGGGGAATGTCCACCTCCAGAATCCCGCCGATCTTCGAGCCGGGCCCATTGGTGAGCATCACGATGCGATCGGAGAGCAGCACCGCCTCATCCACGTCATGGGTCACCATGA
>JBIIHR010000178.1:0-3953 GCA_044235655.1 Cyanobium sp.
GCCGATCGTGAGTGTGGTCGTGAATGTTGCTGGACCCATAGAGGGGGACTTGGGCGCTGGCGATATGGTCAGGCAAGGTCGAGCAGATGCGCTGCCCCCATTTGGGGACTGCTGATGTCCTCAACGCGTCGATGCGGCCCGCCCCTACCGCACCCTCCGCACGGCCAGTCCCGCTTCGGTGGCCGTGACGGCCGCCAGAAGAAGCAGGCCGATCAGGCCCACCAGCTGGTTCTGCGCTTCAGCAGCGGCATCGGCGTTCCGCCCCAGCACCGCCCCGGCAACGAACCAGGCGGTGGCCAGGGCTGAGGTGATCCAGTAGGCCTTCCACCGGCGCTGATACAGATACCCGGTCCCCAGTCCGGGCAGCACATTCAGCACCACGGCCACCCATCCGGCGGAGCTGGCGAGAATCTGCTCACGGGTTGCGGGCGTCATGGGGTCGGGCTCGGGAGGATCGTCCAGGCCATTGTGAGCAACAGCCTGCTCGAGATCTCTCTCAACCTGCAGAGCGCCGGCAGCGGTGGCGATGGCCAGCCCGCTCCTTGCTCGCGCGATGTCTTCCCGCCCTGGAGTTCCAGGCTGGATCTATCAATGTCAGAGAAACGCAAATTGAACACGTCGGTTCACAATCTTGCTGTTGCTTCTGGCCTGAATGGAGGCCTCCCAGTAGCTTTCGACGGGTTGCAAGCCTGGTCTTCCCGCCCAGGTCTGCAGCCAGCCCGTACAGCATTCGCAGTCAGCCTCTCACCATGCGCCCCATCGCCCTGTTCGCCGCCACCCTCCTCGCCGCCTCCAGCGGCAGCATCAGCCTGGGTCTTCCCGCCCACGCCCAGAGCAGCGATGAAGACAAGATCGAAGCCCGCATCGGCGCCTGGGGCCGCAATTGCAAGAACGCCTTGGCGGAGAAGTACAAGGCCAAGACGATGGCGGATGTGGAGGTCTCCCTGGGCGCTTCACTGAGGGCCAGCATCGATGCCGGCGAAATCACCCTGGCCGACATCAAGCGTGGCGGACTGTCGTTCAACTACCGCGTGCACCACGTGTCCGGAAAGGATCCCGAGGGCTATTGCAACACCGACGGCCAGGGCAACGTTGAAGCGATCAAGAACATGCACGACTGAAGCCGCAGGATCAAGACAGGGGATCCGGCCTTCTGCTGTGCCGAAAGCCCACTAGGCTCAGCCGATCTGCTGCGCCGGCGCTACACCCTCCATGACCACTGCACCGGCACCGAAGGTTGTTCGAAAGAGTGATTTCGAACTCAAACCCTTCATGAGCAGCTGCAACTGGCGGGCGACCTGGCAGGTGCTGAACACCCTGGTTCCCTACGGCCTCCTTTGGTGGCTGGCGGTCACCTGCCTGAGACAGGGCCTCTGGCCTCTCCTGTTGCCGGTGTTCGCCTTGATGGTGCTGTTCATGGCCCGCTGCTTCTCCTTGATGCACGACTGCGGCCACTATTCCCTGTTTCGCGACCGCACCACCAACCGTTGGGTTGGCTTTCTTCTCGGCATTGTGGCGGGCATCCCCCAGCTGCCCTGGTCGCGGGGGCATGCCTTCCACCACCGGCATAACGGCAATTGGGAGCGCTACAAAGGGCCTTCTGCCCTGGTGAGTGCCGCAGCCTATAACGATTTCGACAGCGGCAAGCAGGCGCACTACCGCAGGCTGCGTCACCCCTTGATGCTCATCCCTGGGGGGTTCTTCTACCTGGTGATCAAGCCCCGTATAGAGCTTCTCGCTGGCTTGGCCGGCCTGGTGCCCCATGCCATCGCCACCCTCCGGCAGGCTCCAGCCACCCCCTGGCGCCAGATCCTGGCGAGCCATCCAACCACCTGGTGGCACAGCCCGGAAGAATTTCGCGACCTTCTTCTCAACAACGTCGCCGTGGTGGCGGCCTGGATCGGCATGGGTTGGTGGCTGGGCGCAGGCACCTTCTGGCTCATCTATGCCCCAGTGATGGCCTTCAGCGCTGCCGTATTCATCTGCATTTTCTTCGTGCAGCACAATTTCCCCGGTTCCTATGCGGAATCCACGGCCCACTGGAATGCCATGCAGGGCGTGATGGAAGGCACCAGCGATCTGCAGCTCCACCCGCTTCTGAACTGGTTTTCCGCCGACATCGGCTGCCATTCCATCCATCACCTCTGCGAAGCCATCCCCAATTACCGGTTGCAGGAGGCCCATCGGCGCAATGCCCACCTGCTCACCGGCGTGAAGCGGCTGCGCCTCAGCGATATTCCCTCCTGTTTTTCCTACATCCTCTGGGATGAACGGGCGGGCACTCTCACCACCGTGGATGCCCAGGCGGCAATCTGAGAAGGATCAATCGAGGTAGAAATAGGTGATGTGGATTCCTTTACCTACATATTCATTTTTATAGCCCCCTTCGTAATAGGTGCCCCTGTAATACGCCTGGATCGATTCGCCCGGACGAACGAGGATCTTGGCGTGGCACGTTCGGATCTTGTTGGAGATGTTCTTGCAGGACGCCTCGTTGCGCATCACCTCATACACCGAGTGATCTGCAAAGGTGATGATCTCTTTGGACTGCTGGTTCGGTGAGCTGGCCATGGGGCTGACGGCGCAATAGTCGCGCCGGCCATTCCGTTCGCAGTTCGGGGAGAGCTGGGCCTCTGCTGGAGCCTGGGCGAGCATGGTCAGGGCCAGCAGGAGGGAGTAAGGACTGAAACTCATGGATATGTTCTAACCCATGTTCTAATCCAGTCAGACGTTTCACCGAAGGGCTTTCGCTGTTTCCCATGGAGCCCCCACCCGGCCCAGCCCCGACACCCGAACCCCTCGATCTGCCCGCAGGGGTGCACCACCTCTGCAGCTGTGGGCGCTCCCGCCACGGCTGGTTCTGCGATGGGGCGCACCTGGGCACGGGCCGGATTGCCTACGAGCTTTCTCTCGAGGAGCCCACCACCGTGCTTCTTTGCCGTTGCGGCCGCTCCCGCCGCTACCCCCTTTGCGATGGCAGCCACGGCCGAAGCCGGTGGCGGCTGTGGGGGTTCTGAAGCCCTTTGGAATCAGCCGGCCTCCGGGGTCACCGCATCCGTGATCTGGTTGCCGATCACGAGCCGCAGCAAAACAGGAGCCAGGAAGGTGGTGCCGATCACCATCAGCAGAATGGCGGCCTTGAGCGCCGGCGTGAGGATGCCCGCCTGGCTGCCCAGCCCCAGAAAGATCAACCCCACCTCACCGCGAGGCATCATCCCCAGCCCCACCACCAAGCGGCTGGTGGGCTCCTTGCTGAGGTAGCTCCAGCCGGCGGCCACCTTGCCGGCGATCGCCACGGTGAGCAGGAAAGCCGCCACGATGAGGCCCTCCCGGTTGGCGGGATTGAAGGGGTTGAGCACAGACAGGTCCATGCCCGTGCCGATGAGCACGAAAAACACCGTGGCAAACAGGGACACCAGGGGTTTGACCGCCCGGTCGATGTCTTCGCTGTGCTTGGACGCGCTGAGGATGAGCCCCGCGGCGAAGGCCCCCAAGGCCGCCTCCAGGCCAATCGCCTGGGCCATGAAGCAGCACAGGGTGAGCACCAGGAAGCTGGCGACGGCCACGTCGCCCGGGGCCCGCAGGTGATCCACGACCCAGTCGAACAGGGGGGCAGCGGTGCGGCTGAGCACCAAGGACACTGCCACAAAGGCGATCGCCACCAGGCACAGCTTCACGATGGGGGCCAGGCTGAAGGCGCCGCCGCCCACGATGGCCACCACCACCGCCAGGATCACGATGCCGAGGATGTCGTCCAGCACCGCAGCCCCGATCACGATCTGACCCTCGCGCCGCTTGAACCAGCCCAGCTCGCCGAACACGCTCGCCGTGATGCCGATGGAGGTGGCCGTCATGGCCGCCCCGGCAAACACGGCAGGAATCAGGGGCACATGGAACAGGTAGTAGAGCCCTGCGGTGCCGAGAGCGAAGGGCAGCACGACCCCGGTGACGGC
>JBIIHR010000179.1:0-3938 GCA_044235655.1 Cyanobium sp.
TGCCGAGGGCTATGTGGCCGATCTTTCTCCAGATCCATCCCAGGAGGCCTCTCCCGGTGCCTGGACGATCCGGGAGCACCACTGCTCCGTCGTGCGCATCGCTGAAGAATTTCCCCAGGTCTGCGACCAGGAGCTTCAGCTCCTGCGCCTCACCTTTCCGGACTGTCAGATCGAGCGGGTGCACTGGCGGCTTCAGGAAGGCCACTCCTGTGGATTCCGGCTCCAGCCTCGCCTCCCCAGCCTCGCCCAACCAGCTCTCCCCTAGTGGTGCTCACTCCGGAGGATCTGGAGCTGCTGGAGGGCTCCCTGCTCCCGGCTCTCGAACGCCATTACCTGCGCCTGTTGGCCCATGGGCTGCGCACTTTCCAGGCCATGGCGGCTTCCACGCCCGACCCCGAGCGGCTCCCTGACCGGCAGACGATCGAGAACTGGGCGGCCCAGCAGGCCCTCCTGGCCGATGATCCGGCCTTCCGGGAGGCCTTTCTGGAACAACTGAGCCGCCTGGTGGATCCGCTGGAGGAGATTGCCGCCCGTTGCGGACAGTCGGCCCTCACCCTGGAGCTGGCCCAACTCGTGTGCTGGGCCAGGGAGCAAGCCGACGCCCGTCTCAATTCCCCAGTCCAGCCACCAGGCTGACTCCTGCCGTTGCGGCCAGGGCCGCCGCCAGACCCCTGGCCCCTGGCCGGTCTCCCTCCAGGTGGGCAAAGGGGAGGGCCATCACCGGTGAGGTGGAGAGCAGCGCCACCGCCAGGCCTCCGGGCAGTCCTGCCAGTGCCATCTGCTGCAGCAGAATCCCCAGGTTGGTGCCCAGAAGGGTTGCCACCGCCATGGAGGGCCATGGCAAGGTGCGCCACCTGTGCTGGTCCAGCACCCCTGCCAGCTGGCTCAGCCCCGGCGAGAGCACCAACGACGCAGCCCCCAGCCGTACCGTGGCGGCCAGCAGGGTGGGCACCTCCCCGGTGCGCAAGGCCGATCGGGCCAGCAAGGCCCCGGCACTGCCGCAGGCCATGGCCGCCAGGGCCAGGGCGAGCCCGGCCCAGGGGGGGGACGGGGAGCCCTGCTCCTCGCGGTCGGGTGTCTGATGGGCCACCAACGCCACCGCCAGGCCGATCAGGCCGATCCCCACCCATTGGGCGGGATGGAGGCGCTCCCCAAGGGTCACCAGGCCGGCAAGGGCCGTGACGGCTGGTCCCCCCGCCGTGAGGGTGAGGCTGCGGCGCGTGCCCAGACGCCTGAGGGCGCCGAAGAAGAGACTGTCCCCCCAGGCGATCCCCACCACCCCGCTCAAGGCCAGCAGCAGCAGAGCCTGTCCCTGCCCTGGGGGCCATTGCACAACCGCCAGGAAGGGGAGCTGCACGAGAAAGGCCAGCAGGGTCTTGCAGAGATTCAGCTGATTGGCGGTCAGGGTGCCGGGGATCCTGCGCCAGAGCAGGGTGGCCAGGGTCCAGCAGAAGGCTCCAGCCAGGGCCGCCACGGCACTGGTGGCCCCTGAGGGGGTCGCAGGAGAGAGCAATCCCGTCACAGACCTGGCACAAGTCCCCAGTAGGGGCGCAGCCCTGCGATCATCGCTGGAGAACCCTTGCCTGGGTGGCACCAATGGAGGAATCGATCCGGGATGCGCTCCGTTTTTTCCAGCTGAGCTGTGGCCGCTGGCGCTCCCGCCGCAGCAGCCACCATCTGCTGCATCGCCGCGCCGAACCTGGTGGCTCCTACATCGAGGTGGTGGAGCTCGCCGCCGATGACCCCCGTCTGGTGGGGATCGCTTCCCTCCATGGCCAGGATCCTGCGGGGTTGGTGGGGGGATGCCGGGTGCGCTGGAGTGGGGCGATGGCCTGGGATCAGGAGGGGGAATCCCACGAGGGAGAGAGCGTGTTCGGGCTCATCCCCACCGATGGACTGGGGCGGGAAGGCCTCCTGCTGAGAGATCGGGGCTATGCCGAAACCGCCCCCGTGGCAGGCCACTTCCGCATGGATGGGGAGGATGCCCTGGTGCTCAGCACCGATTACGAAACCATGAGCAGCGTGGAACGGTTTGCCTTTGCGGGGCCGGATGTGCGGATTCGCGTGAGCACGGTGGAAGGGCTCTCCAACACGGCTTCCTTCTGCATCGAAACCCGGATTGTGGAGCCGGCCGTCGACGCCCCTCCCATCGAGGAGCGTCCGGAAGACTCCCGCCATCCTCTCGCCCTGCTGGGCTGGTGAGGGGAGAAAAAGCTGAGAGAGAACGTTACGGTCTGTGAGTCCTGGTGGAATCGGCCAGGAGCCCGCAGGGCCATACTTCTACGATCCCCTCCGACGGATGCCTGACAGCGCGTGGCTCTACCCCTTCTCAACTACGCCCCCACCACTCAAAACTCCAGGGTCAGCCCCTTCCGCGTCGGCTCTGACGAAGATCCAAGGGCGGCCTCCATGGACAAGGCCATGGACCGTGAAGATCAGAACTTTGTGATCGAGTCGGCCTACAGGCAGATCTTTTTCCATGCCTTCAAGGTGGATCGCGATCGCACCCTGGAGAGCCAGTTGCGGGATGGTCAGATCACGGTGCGGGATTTCATCCGCTCCCTCTGTCTCTCCGACACCTTCAATCGCAGCTTCTACAACCTCAACAGCAACTACAAGGTGGCTCGCCACCTGGTGGAGAAGCTGCTGGGCCGTCCCACCCATGGCAAGTCCGAGGAAATCGCCTGGTCTGCCGTGCTGATGACCCGGGGTGTGAAGGGCATGGTCGACGACATCCTGAATTCCGAGGAATATCTGGCCGCCTTCGGTTACGACACGGTTCCCTACCACCGCAACCGGGTGGTGGGCTCCAGGCAGGTGGGAGAAACCCCCTTCAACATCACCTCCCCCCGCTACGACGCCTATTACAGGGGCATCCTGGGCTTCCCGCAGATCGTTTACACCGGTACGGCCCGGGCCTTCCCCGAGCGTGCCCAGCAGCGTCGTGGGGGTTATCCAGAGGACTACCTGGCCTGGGTGCGCGCCCTGCCGGCCATGCGCAGCACCGGTGGCGTGGCCGCTGGAAACACGGGAATGGACTATCTCGCCAAGGTGCCCTACAGGAGCATCGGTCGCTGAGGGCTGAGCAACAAGCCCTTTTCCAGCAAGAGGTTTCGAGCTGTTGCAGCCGGCCAAGGCCGGTGCCCTGAAAGGTTGAAGCCGTCAGTGGTTGCTGACGGCTTCCATGTTTCAACGCTCAACCGCGTGTGGATCCTTCAGACTGATCCCAAACGAAATCTTGAGCTGTGAGCAACGCGCTTTCCTCTCTGGCCCTCATGACGCTGCGTCAGCTCCGTCACATTGCCAGCGGGCTCGGCGTGACCCTCTACAGCCGCAAATCCAAGGAAGAGCTGATGGAAGCCATCACTCTTCGCCAGTACGAACCTGGTTTCAATCTGGCTGCCATCGAAGCGGAGATGGCCCCAGCGCCGAGGCCAGCGCAGGAGACGCGTGTGGTGTTTCTGCCCCGGGATCCGCAGTGGGCGTATGTGTTCTGGGAGATCAGTGATGAGGATCGGGACCAGGCCCAGCTGGATGGAGCCCAGCAGTTGTGCCTGCGTGTGGCGGATGTGACCGGTCTGGCCGGGGGCTCCACCCACCCTCACACGTTGCAGGAAGTGGTGGTGGATAGCCACGCCACCGAGTGGTATTTGCCCGTTCCCCTTTCGGATCGGGATTACCGGGTGGAGCTGGGCTATCGCCGGGGTGGCGGGGGCTGGATTCCTCTGGCCTACTCCTCGGTGGCCCGGGTGCCGGCCCTCCACCCGAGCGAGCAGATTCTGGATCAGTTTGTGCCGTTCTCGCTGGAGATGGCGCCCAGTGTGCTGCCCAGCCCGGTGGAGCCGGCGGATGCGGGGCTGCACGAGCGTTTGTATCAGACGGCCACGTCTCGCTGGCGCCGGCTGGGCCGGGGATCGGAGGCGTTCCATGAGCTGGAG
>JBIIHR010000180.1:0-3934 GCA_044235655.1 Cyanobium sp.
CGTGGCTGCCAAGCTGCCTAAGGGAAGCCGGGTGCTGTTGGTCACTTCAGCCTTCCACATGGCCCGGGCCCGGGCCCTGTTTGCCCGCCAGGGGCTGGTGGTGGTGCCCTATCCGGTGGACTTCCAGTCGCGGGGGAACTGGGCTGGCTCCGTTCTCAAGGACTTTCGCTACTGGTTCCCCTCTGCTGAGGGGCTGGAGGACAGCAGCCGGGCCCTGCGGGAAGCCCTGGGCCGACTCATCAGCCGCAGCTAGGAGCCTTTCTCGGCTTCGCCCACCACCACGGCTTCCGGGGGAATCCACATGGCATCCCCAAAGGAAAAGAAGCGATACCCCAGCCGAATGGCCTCCCCGTAGAGGGCGAGGAGCCGCTCCCGGCCGATCAGGGCACTGACGAGCAGCAGCAGGGAACTCTTGGGCAGATGGAAATTGGTGAGGAGGCCCTGCACCACCTGGAACCGGAAGCCCGGTTGGATCACCAGATTCACCGGGCCCCGATAGGGCCGCAGCTGCCCACCATGGAGCGCAGCCACCCCCTCCAGGCTGCGCACGCTGGTGGTGCCCACCGCCACCACCCGCCCCCCTCGCAGACGCGCCGCCTCCACGGCCGCCACCAGCTCCTGTGTCACCTCCACCCACTCGCTGTGCAACTCCAGCCCTTCCAGCCGTTCCTGCTCCAGGGGCCGGAAGGTGCCCAGCCCCACGTGCAGCGTCACCGTGGCCCGCAGCACACCCCTCTCCTGGAGGCGCTGCAAGAGGGCATCGCTGAGATGCAATCCGGCGGTGGGGGCGGCGACGGCGCCCGGTTGGGCGGCATAGCGCGTTTGGTAGCGATCGCCCTCCACCCCTTCCGTTCCATGGATGTAGGGAGGCAGGGGGATGGATCCATAGCGCTGAAGGAAGGGCTCGAGGCTGCTGGCATCCTCCAGGCCCGGCGGGAAGCGAACCACCCGACCCCCGGATTCAGCGTGGGTGCCCACCACCTGGAGTGGCACGGGTGGATCGTCCTGGCCCTCCGGGGGCTCCAGCTCCAGCACCTCCCCGAGCTTCACCCGCCTGGCCGGCTTGAGCAGGCAGAGCCAATCGGCCCCCTCCCCCTGGGGCCAGGGCTCCAGCACCAACACCTCCACGGCCCCGCCGCTGGGCCGCCGAGCCCGCAGCCGTGCCTGCAGCACCCGGGTGTCGTTCACCACCATCAGATCTCCCGGCCGGAGCTCCTCCGCCCAGTCCCACACCTGGCGGTGGCGGGCTTCCTCGCCAGGCCCGACGACGAGCAGCCGGGCACTGTGGCGGGGCTCCACCGGCCGCTGGGCGATGGCCTCCGAGGGCAGGGGGTAGTCGTAGCTGGAGAGCAGCCAGTCCTCAGGGGAGGTCATGGTTCTGCTGGCCGGTTCAGAGGGCCAGGCTCTCAGGGTTGGTTTCGATCAGCTGGGCCAGCTCCTGCAGGAAGGCTGCCGCATGGGCGCCGTAGATGACCCGGTGGTCGCAGGTGAGGTTCACCTGCATCTGGCGGCCCACACGGATGGAACCATCCTTCCCGGCGATCACCGCAGGCCGTGACGCAGCCACCGCCAGGATCGCCCCTGAACCGGGCGGCAGGATGGCATCAAAGCGATCCACACCAAACATGCCCAGATTGGAGAGGGTGATGGTGCCCGTGCTGTATTCCTCGGGTTTGAGCTGCTTGCTGCGAGCCCGGCTCACGAGATCGGCCCAGGTGCGGGAGAGGCTATAGAGATCGGTGCGATCAGCCTGGGCGAGCACGGGGGTGATCAGACCTCCGTCTTCCATGGCCACCGCCACCGCCACATTCACCGCTGCGGGATAGGCCATGCCGGCCTCGCTGTAGGCCGCATTCATCTGCGGATGGCGAGCCACGGCAACCGCCACGGCCTTCGCCAGCAGGGCCGTCATCGTGACGCCTTTACCCTTCACCTGCTTGTAGAAGGCATCCAGCTTGTCGGTGGTGATGGTGTAGCCCACGTGGAAGCAGGGCACCGTGAGGCTGGCCACCATGTTGCGGTTCACCGCCTGCTGCAGGGTGTTGAAAGCAGCGGTTTCCCCGGGCCTGCCGAAGGCTTCACCGGCAGGGGCCGCTGCCGGAGCCGAACTGCCATGGCCCCCTGCAGCAAGCTGGGCTGGAGCCGAACCCTCAGACACCCGGGGCAGGCTCACCGGCTGGCCAGCGGCCCGCTCCACATCTTCCGCCTGAATGCGGCCATGGGGACCACTTCCCCGCAGCCCCACCAGTTGCACGCCCAGCTGGGACGCCAGTTTCTTCGCCCGGGGGGTGGCCACCACGCGCCCATCGGCGACGGCAGGGGCCGGCGGCGCCACCACGGCAGGCGCAGGCGGGGCAGCCGCCACGGGGGCGGCCACCGGGGCCTGCACCACCGGGGCAGGGGAGGGTGGGGCCGCCACAGGAGCCGCAGCGGCCTGGGCATGGGCCTGGGCCTGCACATCGGCAATCTCGGCCTCGCTCTCGGCGATCAGGCCAATGGTGTCGCCCACGGGAGCGGTGCCGCCGGCCGCCACCAGCACCACGGCCAGGTAGCCCTCCTGAAACGACTCCACATCCATGTCCGCCTTGTCGGACTCCACCACGAGCACGGATTCCCCGCGCTCCACCCGGTCGCCGGGTTTCTTCAGCCACTGCACGATCTTGCCCTCGGTCATGGTGGAACTGAGGGCGGGCATGAAGATGTCGTGGGTGGCCACTGGTCGTGCTGCCGCGCAGGAACAGCGATCCTACGCAGCACCCTGCACCGGGCCTGTGTGCAACGGCTCAGGACTCAGCTGATGCCCTCCAGGGCTTCCACCACCCCATCCCGAACCAGCACGGAGGCCTGCATCTTCTGCACCAGGTTGTCGCCGAGACGCACCTCGGTCAGGCTCTCCAGCTGGCCCTGGTCGACCACCTGCTCAAACTCCAGCTGACGCACCTGCTGCTGCTGCTCAAGCACCTGGCGTTTCTGCTCCTCCAGTTCGGCCCGCTTAGCCCCCACCTGCTGCTGGATGGAACCCACCTGCTCCTGCACACGGGGATCCAAAGGGTTGAGGCTTTGGCTGCGCACCTCATTAATCACCCGCTGCCCCTCCTGCTCCAGCTGGGCCAACTGCCCATCCAGGTTGCTCAGGGCATTGCTGAGTTCACGCTCCGCATCTTCCTTCCAGCGCGGCGTCACCACGGCACGGATGGTGATGGCACGTTTGATCGTGAAAGACTCGGCCATGGCAACAAGAAGGTTCAGAGAAGGGATCAGCCCTCACCGTAGAGGGAGGCGATCACTGCGGCATCCCTGGCGGCGATGCGATCCCGGCGCTGCTTGAGGGTCTGGGTGAGCAGGCCGTTCTCCATGGTGAAGGGCTCCACCAGGGCCACCCCGCCCAGGCGCTCATCGGGCCGGGATCCGGGCCGGGCAGCCAGCAGCCGGTTGCATTCGCTCCCGAGGGCCTTGGCCAGGGCTGGATCCAGACGGGTCACGCTGCCCTCCGCTGAGAGGGCTGGCTCCGGGAGGCCCTGGCTGCGGGCCCATTGCAGCAACGGTTCCGCCTTGGGCACCAGCAGGGCCCCGAGCTGCTTGCGGTCCTGCCCCACGAGCATCACCTGCTCGAACAGGGGACATTCCACAAGGGCCTCCTCCAGGGGACCGGGCTCAATGTTCTCCCCACTGCTGAGCACGATGGTGTCCTTGGCACGGCCCGTGAGCACCAGGCAGCCATCGGGCAGGAGCCGGCCCAGATCACCGGTGTCGAACCAACCCTCCCCATCCAGCACCTTGGCGGTGGCCTCCGGTTTCTGGTGATATCCCCCCATCACCTGGGGCCCCTGGGCCAAGACGAGCCCGGGCTCCCCGATGCGCAGGGTGGCGCGGCTTTCAGGATGGACGATCCGCAGGGCGGTTCCCGGCAGGGGCTGGCCCGCACTGCCCCGCC
>JBIIHR010000181.1:0-3928 GCA_044235655.1 Cyanobium sp.
GAATGCCTTTTAGGCAACTCACATCATCCCGGGCATCCCCATCCCGCCCATTCCGCCCATTCCGCCCATCCCACCCATGCCGTCCCCGGCTGGGGAGGCACTGGCGGGTTCAGGACGGTCCGCGATGATCGCTTCAGTGGTGAGGATCAGGGACGCGATGGAAACAGCATCCTGTAGGGCCAGTCGCACCACCTTGGCAGGATCGAGGATGCCAGTACTGAGAAGATCCTCATAGGTGCCCGTGAGGGCGTTGAAGCCTTTGCCCTCCCGGCGGATCTTCTCCACAACCACTTCGCCGTTGGCTCCCGCATTGCTGGCGATCTGCCGCACGGGTTCCATGAGAGCCGCCTGAATCAGGCGCACCCCAGTGATCTGGTCGCCGCTGAGGGTGGCCAGCAGTCCCTCAAGATCATCGGCCAGAGCCAGCAGCACAGTTCCGCCTCCAGGAATGATGCCTTCTTCCACCGCGGCTCGGGTGGCATTCAGCGCGTCTTCAATGCGCAGCTTGCGGTTGCGGAGTTCCGTCTCCGTCGGGGCCCCGACCCGGATCACGGCCACGCCGCCGGCCAACTTGGCGATGCGCTCGGCCAGCTTTTCCCGGTCGTACTCCGATTCAGTGACCTCCAGCTCCCGTTTGATGGAGGCGATTCTCTGGTCAATGGCAGGTTTGCGGTCTTCCCTGGCAAGGATTGTGGTCGCATCTTTGCCGATGGTGATGCGCTCGGCCTGGCCCAGATCCTCCAGGGTGGCCTTCGCCAGGCCCATGGCCCGGTCTTCGCTGATCACCGTGCCCCCCGTGAGCACCGCAATGTCTTGCAGCATGGCCTTGCGCCGTTCCCCAAAACCTGGGGCCTTCACGGCGGCCACCTGAAGCACCCCCCTGGTTTTATTGACCACCAGGGTGGCAAGGGCTTCGCCATCGACCTCCTCGGCGATGATCACCAGCGGGCGGCCACTGCGGGACACTGCCTCCAGAACCGGAACAAGATCCGTCACGCTGCTGATCTTGCGGTCGGTCAGGAGGAGGAAGGGGTGGTCGAAGCTGCACTCCCTTCGCTCCTGATCTGTGATGAAGTAAGGGGAGCTGTAGCCCCGATCGAAGGCCATTCCCTCGGTGATCTCCACCTCCGTCGCCAGGGATTTGGATTCCTCCACCGTGATCACCCCATCGGTGCTCACCCGGTCCATGGCTTCTGCAATCATCCGTCCCACTTCTTCGTCATTGCCGGCGCTCACGGTGGCCACCTGACGGATGGCCGCCCCATGGACAGGGGTGCTCCGGCTGGCGATCCCCTCCACGGCTCGGTTTACGGCGAGCTCCATGCCACGGCGGAGTTCCACCGGATTGGATCCAGCAGCCACATTGCGCAGGCCTTCGCGAACCATCGCCTGGGCGAGCACGGTGGCGGTGGTGGTGCCATCCCCCGCCGTGTCCTTGGTTTTGGAGGCCACCTGCTGCATGAGCTTGGCGCCCAGGTTCTCAAAGGGGTCGGAGAGTTCGATTTCCTTGGCAATCGTCACCCCGTCATTGACAATGTCGGGGGATCCAAACTTCTTTTCCAGCACCACATTGCGCCCCTTGGGCCCGATGGTGACCCTCACCGCATCGGCCAGGGCATTGACACCCCGTTCCAGGGAGTCTCTGGAGGCGTCGGAGAACTGGATCAGTTTGGCCATGAATCGAAATCGCTGAGCACTGGCTTGCTTTCCAGGCTCCCATATTGGAAGGCTCCCGTCACCAGATCCGGATCTGGTGACCGCCAACGGGCTCGGGTTGGGGGGTGTGGCCGGTAGGGTCGGCCTTGTGCAGACAGAACTTGGCTCAATGGAGGAGATCCTCCAGCAAACTCTTGAGGGCGCCGCTGACCGGGCCCTCTCCCCCCCCGCGGCTGCTGACGGGCTCGTCTTTCTCCTGATTGCCTCCCTTGGCCTGGTGATGGCCCTGGTGTACGTGCCGATCCGCCTGTTTCTCACCATCACCGCCCGAAGCCGTCGGCTGCGGTTGCTGCAGCGGATCCGCCGCCTGCGTGAAGACCTGGGCCAGCCCCTGGCGACCCCAGGGGCCGAGGATCCCGGTCAGGTCTCCTAGCGCATCACCATTCCCCCATCCACCTGCAGCACCTGGCCGGTGATGTAGGCCGATGCTGGATCAGCGGCGAGGAATCGCACCACCCCAGCCACCTCCTGGGGAAGCCCCATCCTCCCCAGGGGGATGGCCTTCAGGATCGGCTCCTGATCCAGCTTCGCCGTCATCTCACTTTCGATGAAGCCCGGAGCCACTGCGTTCACCGTGACTCCACGGCTGGCAAATTCCGCAGCGTTGCTGCGGGTGAGCCCGATCAGGCCCGCCTTGGCCGCGCTGTAGTTGGCCTGGCCCGGATTCCCCATCAGGGCCACGACGGAGGTGATGTTGATGATGCGGCCCCTGCGGGCCTTGAGCATCAGCTTGCTCACGGCTCTGGTGGTCAGAAAGCAGCCGGTGAGGTTGAGATCCATCACGCTTTGCCAATCCGCCGTTTTCATCCGCATCACCAGTCCATCCCTGGTGATGCCCGCGTTGTTCACCAACACGTCGATCCGTCCTCGCCGCCCCACGATGTCCTGCACCATCGCCTCCACTTCCGCTTCCACCGCAACATTTGCTTGATGGGCCCAGGCTTGGCCACCCGCCTTCACGATGCCTTCCACCACCTCAGCTGCCGCCCCAGGCGACTGGGCGTAATTCACCACCACCTCCGCCCCGGCAGCGGCCAGCTCCTGGGCAATGGCGCGGCCAATCCCCCGGCTAGCGCCCGTCACCAAGGCCACCTGCCCAGTGAGGGCTCCCGACCTTTCCCCGATAGCGGGCTGGGGGTGGCTGGTCATGGCGGAGCGGCGGCTGAGGCGGCGATCGTATGCCCGCGCCGAAAACGGCATGCCCGCGTAGATCTAGCCCTGCATCTGTTCAACGCTCACCACTGCTTCACCCAGCAGGTTTGCGAAGACCTCCAGTTGTTCTTTGCTTCCCAGGACCACCATCAGCTGCCCTGGGCCCAGCTTGGTTTCTCCTCCGGGGTTCGCCACCAGCGTTGGGGAGCTGGCGTAGCTGCTGCCGCGGTAGCTGTAGGGATTCACCACAGCCGGCGCTGGTTTGCGAATCGCCAGAACCAGGGCACCGGAGCGGCCCCGGAGGTCCAGTTCCGCCAGGGTGCGCCCATTGAGGTTCCCGAGCTGGGCCGCGTCGTCGCTGAGTTGAAATTCCTCCACCTCGCACTCCGAACCCGCCAGCAGTTCCATGAAGTCCACCGCCAGGGGGCGGGTGGCCGTTGCGGCCATCGTGCGCCCCCCCGCCACATAGGGACTGACGACCTGGTCGGCGCCAGCCTGGCGTAATTTGCGCTCGGCCTCTTCACTGTCCGAGCGGGCGATCAGACGGCACCGGGGGGCAATGGCCCGCGCACTCAACACCACGTAGACGTTGGCTGCATCGTTCGGCAGGGCAGCCACCAGACTGCGGCAACGGTGAATTCCCGCATCCAAGAGGGTTTCATCCAAGGTGGCATCGGCCAGGAGAACGGGGAGTCCCTTCGCCTCTGCCGCATCCCGTCGATCGGGATCCATCTCCACCACCAGCAGGGGGGTTCCTTCCTTGCTGAGCTGGGCGGCGATTTCGCGGCCGATGCGGCCGTAGCCGCAAAGGATCACGTGGTCGTTCATGGTTTGAAGCCAGTGAAGAAGGCGGCGCGCATGCAGACGCCGAAAGTAGCCCGATTCCGCTACCCCCACGAGGCTCCTGATGGTCAGCTGCACCACCACCAGTCCTCCAACGATGGAAAACACCGTCACCACCCGCCCTGCATGGCTGAGGGGTTCCACCTCGCCGTAGCCGATCGTGGGAATGGTGATGGCCACCATCCAGTAGCAGTCCCCCCAGTCCCATCCTTCGGTG
>JBIIHR010000200.1:0-3732 GCA_044235655.1 Cyanobium sp.
CCCGGTGAGGTGATCACCCGAAACTCATGGCCGCGCTTTGCCATCTCCGGCAGGAAGCGGGAGGCGTGCACCTCGACGCCACCGATATGGGGCCAGAAGCGCTGGGTCCAGTACAGCACCTTCATGGCTTCAGGCTTCCGAGGCGAGACGGGCGAGAGCCGGTGGCGCCGCGGCGAGCCGTTTCTGCCAATGGCGCAAATACATGTGGGATCGGGATGGAGAGGGGGAAGTTTCCAGGCGCTTCAGATACTCGCCATCGGGAACGAGCAACCAGCGGGCCAGGCTGATCCTGGAGCGGTTGCCCACGGCCTGCCAAAGCGTCCCGAAACGGCCCCCTTCGCTGAAGCGGGCGGCATGAATCAGCAGCTCCCGCTCGAGCCCGTCCGCCCGGGAAGCGTCCGCTGCCAGGGCATCCAGGACACCGGACGGGACGGGGGTGCCGATGTCATGGGCGAGATAGCCCAGCGTCACCGCCAGCTGGGTCGTGAGGCCATGGACCGCCGCGGTGTTTTGCAGACGCGACCAGTCGATCTCCGGGCTCCGGACCACGATCGCGTGGGCATCGCTCACCCAGCGCAGGGAGGTTCGCCCACCTCGACAGGCGGCATGACAGCACACATGCAGCAGTAGATCATCCGCAGAGGGCACCAGCAGGGAGGTGCCGAGGATCGTGGCCTGACGTGCGCGGACCTGCAGATCCTCCAGCGAAGGCCCATGAAAGGGCGATGGCAGGGGATTCGGGTGGAGCCGCACCGGCAGGAGTCGCCTGTGAAGGAAGGCGCGCCCTGCATCCGCCGTGGCTTCTTCCCGTAATCCCGCCTGGACGAGAACTTCGGCGGCCCTGTCGAGCTGCGACTCCGGCACCAGCAGGTCGAGATCATGGCAGTGGCGGAGCCAGGGCTTCGGCAGCACCCCCTCCGCCACGGCCGCCCCCCGGGCCAGCATGAAAGGGAGCCCGGCGGCCGAGAGGGAAGCGAGAACGGCAGCGGCGATCTCCTGATACCGGCCCGTGCGGCGCTGCTCATGCAGCAGGGCCGCACGCAACCAGGCCGCATCATGCCGATCCAGACTGGTGCCAGCCTCCAGCAGCGAGCAGGCAAGAAGGGCGGAAAGGCTGCGCAGGCTGCGATGGGTGCCGCCCATCCCCTCGGCAGGCCCCTGGCGGGCCCGCCAGGCGCACCAGGCTTCCTGGGCCCGTGGAGCCGGTGCCAGACAGGCGATGAGAAACAGGGTTGGGTCCCAGTCGGGAAGGATGCCGGCCAACAGGTCGAGCGGGGCCTGCTGAAGCCATGGTCTGAGGAAAGGGCCGATGGCTGGACTGGGCACGAGCGGAGACGTCCCCGAGCTTGAACGGGGACTCAGGGTCTCATCCTCCCACCTGATGCTGGCGTTCCGCCTCCTGCCGCTCGGCCGAGGTGAGCGGGCAAGAATGGCATTGACAGTGGGAGGGCGCGACATGGGGCGAGCAGGAGGCCCAGAGTCCCGGGGCAGCTTCGCTGCAGAGCTGATCAGGTGGGCTGCTGTGGCAAGAGGGCTAGAGACGAGCCTTCCGGGAGACCGCCCCGCAATGAGAACCGTCGCCAGAACCATTCGGTTGGGGATGACCCCTTGAGTCCCCGCCCTCCAGCTGCTGGCCATGCCGGATTGGTCGCCTCCAGACCCCTGCTCCTCCAATGCCTGCACTGGCTGGTCAATCCCCAGAGTTCCCCCTCCGTTCGCCCTCTGGAGATCGGGAACCCGGCAGGTTTCCTCCTGGCCGTGCGCCGCCACCGGCTGGCCATTCCTCTGGCTCGCCATGCGGAAGCCCTCTCCCTGCCAGCGAGCCTGGCGGGCCAACTGGTGTGGGAGGCCCGCCACCAGCAGAGGGCTTCCATGGCCCTGATCGCCCTAGCCCTGGAGGCGCTGGCAGCCCTGGAGCAGAAGGGCCTGCGCGCCCTGGTGCTCAAGGGCCCGGCCCTGGCTATGCAGACCACGGGTCTGGCGAGGGGCCGTGGTGGAGGGGATCTGGATCTGCTGGTGGCGCCGGAGGATTTACCGGCCGCGGTTGCCGTGCTGGAGGGCCTGGGCTTCCACAGACCCCCCGGGATGTTTCCTCGCCAGCTCAACTCGTTCTGGGGCCATTACGCCCGCTGGACGGGCCACGAACTCAACCTGGAACGTCCAGGAAGTGCATCTCTGGATCTGCACTGGGCCCTCAATACCGTGCGAGCACCCCTGCCCCCGTTTGCGGCCCTCTGGCAGGCGCGCCAGGCGGTGAATCTCAACGGCAGGGCGGTGACCACCCTCTCGCTGGAACACGCCTTTCGCCACAGCTGCCTGCACGCCGCCTCGGATCAGTGGATGAATCTTCACCACCTGCTCGACATCACCCTGCTGGCCCGCCAGCTTCCGGAAGCCACGGGATCCAGGCTGCGTCGGGAGCGCACCGTGCGCCTCAGCTGTGCCGCCGCCCACGACGCCACCAGCTGCCCCGCCCTGCTGGCCTTCACCGATCCCACCCGCGCCGACTGCCGCCGGGCCATCGCCCGGGCCCGCTGGGCCCAGGAGCGGCGACCGCGGGTGAGCGCCGATGGGGCCTGGCATCCCGGCCACTGGCTGGCCACCGTGGTGCACCGGGCCTCCCTGAGCCCTTCCCCGCTCGACTGGCTGCGGGTGGTGGCCCGCTTCAGCCTGCTGCCCGCCGCCTTCAACGACCCCCTCACCGGCGAGGACCGGGGGCTGCTCGCCATGGTGCAGGCCCGCCGGGGTCGGCTACGGGAACGGCTGGCGGAGCGCCGCTGAGGGAGCCACCCGGTTCCAGGGCATCCGGGCCAGTAGCCGGGCCATGCCGCAGAAGCCCGTGATCCCCGCAAACACCAGCCCCGCCCCCACGAACCAGCTCAGCAGGATCCAGGGCGGGGCCACCATCTGGCTGAGGAGAAGGCCCAGCAGCACCAGCCCACCGGCGGCGATCTGCACCTGGCGCATCAGGGGCAGGGGAGCGTTGGCCAGCCGGTGCACCGGGTAACCCCCCTGCTGCCAGCTGGGCAGGCCCCCCTCCAGGTCGCTCACGGGGTGGGGGTGGCCCTGCTGCAGGAGGGTCTGCACCCCCCGGGCGCTGCGGTTGCCGCTCTGGCACACCAGCACCAGGGGGCCTTCCGGTAGAGGGGCATCGGGGAGCTGGGCCAGGGGCACGTTGCGGCTGCCGGGGATGTGGCCGGCGGCGTATTCCATGGGTTCGCGCACGTCGATCACGCTCACCCCCTTGCGGTCAAGCCGGGCGGCGAGATCAGCGGCGCTGCAGCGTGGGTTGGAAAGGGAGGTCATGGCTGGGGAAGGAGACGAAAGAAAAGGGTTGGCCACTCAGGCGGAAACTCGCCCCTCCAGGGGGTAGCCCGCTTCGCTCCAGAGGCGCAGGCCGCCCCGCAGGTTGGCCACCCGCTGGTGGCCGGCCTTGAGCAGCTGCTGGGTGGCGAGGGCCGAGCGGCTACCGGCATGGCACACCACCACCACCGGCCGCTCCGTGGGGATCATTTGCAGCTGGGCCTCCAGCTCGGGGAGGGGGAGAAGCCGGCTGCCGGGGATGTGGCCGTCGGGGCCTGTGAACTCCTCAGCAGAGCGCACATCCAAGAGGGTGAGCTCGCCCAGGTGGACCGCCACCCACTCGCCGGCGATCTCCGGCAGGCCCGCATAGCTGCGGCGCACGGGCCCCCAAGGCTCCTGGAGCTCCCCATGGGCCTGCTCCCGGGGCTT
>JBIIHR010000182.1:0-3913 GCA_044235655.1 Cyanobium sp.
ACAGGGCTGGTTGCAGGAAGAGGAGCGTGAACTGGCGCGGCGGCAGGCACTCTTTGGGGATCCCGATCCCCATCACTTGCAGGGGCGCCATCTGGTGGTCATCGATGACGGCATTGCGACGGGCATGACGGTCAGGGCCGCCCTGCTCTCCCTCAAGCGGCTTCAGCCGGCGTCACTCACCCTGGCCGTTCCCGTGGTGGATCGGGAGGTGGCGGAAGAACTCGCCCCCCTGGTGAACAGATTGGAAGCCCTGGCCCTTGTGGATGACCTCCGCGCCGTGGGGCTGTGGTATGAAGATTTCAATCAACTGTCTGATGGGGAAGTCATTGCCCTGCTGGGACAGAACAGACCGTTTTCTGTTTGAGCGCCTTTCACATTGGCTGGGATCGCTCCAACGGAAGCAGCGATCTACTGGCCTTTGACCACCGGGCTCGATGGGGTCGCCATGTCAGCCAACTGCTAAAGCCCTTGGGGTTAAGTGAGTTTATGGGTTCGCTTGTAGAACCTCATGACTGCTTCCTTATGCCACAAAGGCAGGGGATAGGTTATGTTAAGTGCAAAATTGACTCCACTGAACAATGCCCCTAGCTGGTCTGGATTTGCTGAACAAGGTCAAGGAACTTGGCGACGCCTCCAAATCTGATCTCGTTCGTAGCTGTGGCTACCTAAGTACGAAAAAGGACGGCACGGAACGCCTGAACTTCACGGCATTCTATGAAGCTCTTCTGGAAGCCAAGGGTGTCAACCTTGGGGATGCTCCCGGTGGGAAAGGCAAGGCAGGACGCAAACTCAGTTACGTGGCAACCGTTCAAGGCAATGGGAATCTGCTGATCGGCAAGGCTTATACCGGTCTGCTGGACCTCAAACCAGGGGATGAGTTTGAGATCAAACTGGGCCGCAAGCAAATCCGCCTCGTGCCTGCAGGAACCAGTGAAGAGGAGGAATGAACCTCCCTCAAGCATGTTGAACTAAGCCTCGAGCTCCTTGAACACGGTCGTGCTGTGGAGCTCCCGGTAACTCGACTCGGCCATGCAATCCACCTGGAACTCGGTCCAGGTGGACAGGTTTTCCTCCACACCGATCAACAAGGGCCACTCAATCCGCTGGCGTCGATAGGTGAGGCCGACGCAGGTCAATGCGAGGTCATCGGCCATCAACGACCACAGCACATGCACATCCCCATGGCTGTAGGGATAGGGCGTCGGCTGGGGGGGGCGGTCAGGCAGATAGCCGGGAAGGGTTTCGATTCTCCTGCGGTTTTCCCACGAGAAATAACGGCCGTTGTCTGTGGGATAAAACCAGCAGGTTTCATTGGCGGCATCCTGCAGCGCATAGCAATCGAGGCATTGGATCGAATCGACCACCATCTGCAGGCCCGGGCCGGAAGACGGGTTGTCGGGAACCCCATTCACCTGATAAACCCCAAGCCAAAGGCTGCGAGGGTCGATCAGCGGCACCAGGGCATCACAGATCAAGGGCGCTGGTCGATCCGCGGGGAAGGGTTGCTCCCCGCTGGCCTTCACCGCACCAGCCTGGAGCAGGGCAGGAAGCGTTTCTTCCGCCCCATCTGGAAGCCGAAAAAGGCGGAGTTGGGTCCCACTGCGCACACCCAGACGCTGGGCATCCACAAGATCGTTCCAATGACAGGAGTCCTTGGGCAGAACACCCTCACGGGACAGGACAAAGACAAGGGAATGCTGCATGGTGGGGGTCAAGGCCTCATCAAGGTGCCCTGGGGAAGGGAACTCAACCAGGCGCGGGTTCGCTCCACATCCTTGCCGTAGCGAGGATCAACTGTGGCCAGGGCCCGATAGAGCTCCATGGCTTCCACCGCCGCGGCCCGGGACTCCTGGGGCCGGTTGAGCTGCTGCTGGACGACGGCCAGAGATTCCAGGGCATGGGCCAGATCATCCCGGTACCCCCCCATCTCCACCGTCAGGGTCTCCGCAGGTCCGGAGCGGGCCAGCAACCGCAGAAGGTCGATGGATTCTTCCAGGGGGGGCCTGGCCTGGGCCGGTTCGCCGCCCCTGGCGTAGGCCTGACCCAGGCGGCTAAGGGCCTTCGCCCAGTCGCCGATCAGCTGGGGTTGGCTGCGGGCCAACTGCCGCAGCAGCGCTTCTGCTTCCAGGGCCGGCTTGAGGGCCTGGGCCCAGTTTCCCAGCAGGTCGGCCACCTGGCTCACATTCACCAGGGAACCCGCCAGGCCGTACTGCAATCCAGGGTTCTGGGGATCCAGCTTGAGCAGCTGCCGGCCCTTGGCAACGGCCGCATCCAGATCAAGCCGAGCCTCCTGGGGACGGTTGAGGGCCACCAACAAACTGGCACGGAGATTCAGGACATCCACCTGTTCCGCTTGCAGAGCTGGATCCTGCGGCGACAGGATCTGATGGAGACGCACCAGCTCGTCGGCCAGAGGCAAGGCCTCCTGCGGACGGTTGCCCTCGAAGTAGAGCAACACCAGGTTGCGAAGGGGACGCTCCATGGCGGAGGAGGCTTCCCTGCCATGGGCGACGGCCATGGCCCGATAGAGCGCCAGGGCTTCCTCCGTTGGCGCCACGGCCTCCTCCTTCCTCCCCAGACGGATCAACACCACACCGAGGTTGTGCAAGGACGCTGCGAGCTTCGGGCGCTGGCTGGGGTCCTGCCCGACGAGCTGGCGATGGATCGCCACAGAGCGTTGTTGGGCCCGCCAGGCCTCCTCATACCGCCCCGAGCTGTAAGCCAAACCCGCCTGTTCTTCCGCCGCTCTGGCGGCCTCCGAAAGGGAGGCGGCAGGTGCTTCGGCGGCCGAGGGCTCCAGCAGACCAGGGGACGAAGGCCCAAGGCGCCACACCGCCAAGGCGGAGGCTGGCAGCAGACACAGGGCTGCCACGAGGCCGAACGCAGGGGAAAAAAGATGGCCGACCTGCCTCGCTGACTGCCGATGGGGGGGCCTGGGTGACATAGGCGAAACCGGAGACGCTCCGGAGGGAGAAGCCTGGCGTTCCTCCTCTCTAGCCAGGCTTTCATGGGCTGGCGAGGGCCACCGCGCTGCAGCAACCTTTGGTGATGAAGCTGGGCAGCGCAGGGGAGGTGGCGAATCTGGTAGCGATTGCCACCAAATGTTGTAAACCAAGATTGCGCATTTCATGGAAGCGTGTCTGCCTGGGTTGGGAGGGAATAGGGAGCTTTAGGGTCAAAGATCTGCCGCAAACACCCTGATGGCATCTCCACTCCCCCCGTCTGCCGCGGCAGCGTGCTGGCAACAGCAGATCGACGCCATTGAACTGTTGCTGGAGGATCTTGGATCCGTGGATCCCAGCCTTCAGCATCGGGCTTCCTTTCAAAGCTGCTGGCAGGAGCTGGCCCTGTTGAGGGAGGAGTTGGTGAATGTGCTGATCAGCCGTCGCCGCTCCGTTCGCGAAACAACTGCGGAGTCGCGCTTCATCAGGGAGGGGCTTCTGTAGACAGGGAGAAGCCCTCCCCCCTGCCATGCTCTACCACCATTTGCTGGTGCCCAGCGACGGCACCGCCCTCTCCCGCCGGGCCCTGGATCAGGCCCTGGCTCTGGCGAAGGTCCTCGATGCGCAATTGACCCTCCTGCACGTGCAGCCTCCCCTGCCCGTACCCCTCGTGGGCATGGGCGACATGCTGGATCCCGCCACCGTGGAAAGTCTCAGGAAAACGGCGGAGAAGGAGAGCGAGCGGATCCTGCAAGAGGCTCAGGCCGCTGGTATGGCAGCGGGTCTGGCCATTCACACGGAGGTGGTGAAGCAGGATCTTCCCTATCGGGCGATCGTGGAGGCGGCAAAACGCCACGGCTGCGACCTGATCGTGATGGCTTCCCACGGCCGCAAAGGTCTCTCGGGACTCCTCATCGGCAGCGAAACCCAGCGGGTCTTGCTCCATGCCCCCGTGCCTGTCCTGGTGGTGC
>JBIIHR010000183.1:0-3899 GCA_044235655.1 Cyanobium sp.
CTTGGCCGTGCTCTTCGACAGGTGGTACTCATAATCCTGCGCCAGCACCCGCGAATGGACCTGGTTGGAAAGATCAATCCAGATCTTTGCGGTGAGACGCTGCTGGAAAAACTGCAGGAGCAGCTTCGACAAGGAGGCCAACCAGGCAAAGCTGATCAACAGCACGATGAGCCATAGGCTCTGATCGAACCCATCCCCACCAAACACCTTGACCCCAGGAAGATTGTCCTGAAGCTTGCTGCCAACCAGGGCACCAAACAGACGACTCACCACCCAGACCGTCAAGAGATCAGCGAGGCCAGGCACAATCGATAAGGGCACAAGCAGAAACAACGCCCTCAATCTTTCGCGGGGAAGGTAATTAAGTAATCTCTTCAGATGGCTAAGGGTGTTGCTCCGCAGGAATGGCTGTTGTCTGCTGGCCAACGCGTCTACTTGCAAACCCTTTTCAAGCACGCTATTGGAGTGATCCGCCCCCTAAGCGCCGCGAGAGCCACCCCTGTAAGCGCCCCACCCGCTGCTCCCAGCGCAGCCGCAAGGTCGAGGGGGCCCGCAGAGGGGGGCTCCCCTCCATGAGGCAGCGCTGCCAGTGGGTTTCCACCCCTTCCAGGGCATGGCGCCAGCGCTCCAGGAGCTCGGGCTCGGAGCACTCCCGCAGCAGGGCCTCGAGCCGGGCGGGATCGGCACTCCAGGTTTCGGGCTGGCGGGCGGCGGCGGTGATGCGCTCCACATCAGCGGCAAGGGTGCCCCAGCCGATCTGATGGCCGAGAACCCCTGGATCCAGGGTGTCCGCCAGGGCATGGTTCAGGCTGCTGAACACCACGCAACCACAGGCCAGCGCTTCGATGGGCGGCAAGCCGAAGCCTTCGCTCACCCCCCTTCCCCGCCAGTAATCGGCCGAGTCGTACAGCACCACCGTGGCGCTGTTGAAGAGATCCACCAAATCGTCGACCCAGCCACTCTGCACCTCCACCACAAGGCCTGCAGCCACGAGTTCGGGCACCAGCTGCTGCAGCACGTAGCGGCTGGTTTTCCGCCGCTGCACGAGCACGTCGATGGGACGCCGGCCGGAAAACCCGCTGCCTCCGACCTGGGAGGGCCGGGCGCCGCGCTCCAGCCATTTGGGCTGGAGCGCATTAGGCACCAGGAAGAGGGGGTTGCGGGAGGCCTTCTCCCCCCAGTAGGCCAGCGTGTTGCGACTCACCGCCAGCACCGGCACGCCCGGGGCCAGGGAGAAGCCGTAGCCGCTGCTGTGGGCGTGGTAGGCCACCGGGCGCCCCCGCAGCTGGCGCAACAGGGCAGGCACATCAAAGCCCCAGCTCACCACCCAAAGTGCCGCCCCCGGAGAGGGCTCCTGGCTGAGCACATCGGCCAGAAACGGATGGTTCGGCTCCCGCTGCCGATAGGTCACCACCTCAGTGGGCCGCAGGGAGCCCACCAGGCCCGCGGTCTGGAGTTCCACCAGCAGGCCGCCACAGCGAAACTTGCCCGTGGTGCCAGGCACCAGGAAACGAACGGGACTCAGACGCGGAACGCTCAGGGGGAGAGACGCCGGAGGCGTGGCGCAAACCGGCTGAGTCTGGCCCAGAGGCGGGAGGATGGCCTCAGGCGACGACGGCTTCCGTGCTGCCGGTGCGCTGACGCCGGGTAAGGAAGCCAAACAGCACTTTGCCGATGGCGGCCACCAGATTGCCCTCCAGTTCCTGGAACATCTTCATGTTGTGATGGAAGGCCTGGTTGGCCTCCCCCACGATTCGATCGGCCGTGGCCTGATCGATGGGCAACTGGTCGAGGACCTCCCGGTAATTGGCCTTGAAGGCCTTCTCGTCGTCGATGGCGGCAAATTCGTAGAAACGCAGGCCGTCGTGCTCGCCAAGATTCATGGCCTTGCGGGCAATGGTTTTCAGCACCTGGCCGCCGGACAGGTCGCCGATGTAGCGGGTGTAGTGGTGGCCCACCAGAAGTTCCGGGGTCTCCTTGGCCACCTGGCGGATGCGGGCCACATAGGCCTGGGCTCCTGGGGTGGCCTTGGCCTGCTGGCGCCAGTCGGAACCGTAGTAGTAGGCCAGATCTTGCTCCAGGGACTCCCGGCGATTCAGCTGGGGGAAGGCAACGGGACCCACCACGGGATGGTCGCCCAGACGGCCGATTTCCTCTTCCATGGCGCTGTACACGTGCCACAGATCGGCCACCAGGGTGCGATAGCTCGCCTTATCCACGACGCCCTTGAGGAAGCAGCTCACAAAACCGGTGTTTTCAGCCATGGTGTGGGCTTTCTTCGTGCCCTCACGCAATTGGGAAGCCAGGGCGACTGCCATCGGTTCAACAAGATAAAAATCCGTCCGAACACCGTAGTGGGCTCGCCGTCATCCCCCTGCGAAGGTTGCGAAGGATTACGGACTCAGGCGGCCCGTTCCCCCTCTTCCGCACTCCTGTTCTCGCCATCAAACAGGGAAAAGAGCTCCCGGCAGAGCTCCTGAAGCCCCTCCACAACGGCCGGCGACGGCAGGTGCGTTCCCGAGGGTTGCCAGTCGCCCACCGTCGCCAGCCGCCAGCGTTCCGATTCGTAGGTGAGACCCCGCAGCAGGACACCCAACAGCCGCGGTCGCCCGCCCTGGGGCCCCCTGGGGGAATGCTCCAGTCGGAGCTGCACCAGAAGGGAACGGCACTCGAGGCGGGGGCTCCAGCCGGGAAAATGGAAGGAAAGATCGAGGCTTTCCTGCTCGGCAAAATGCCGGGTTAAGGGATCATCCCGCCAAGGGGTGAGGTTGGCACGGGCATCGGGGAAGAACCGGCGAAAGAGGCTCACCACCGAAGCGATGGCCTGGGCCAGGTCCACACTCCGGGCCTGTTCGGATGCGTTCATCTCCCCATCCTGCAGATTTCGCCTGGCTTTCGACCAAACGGTGTGAGCACCCCAACGAAAACAGAGCACAGAGGGGTCCCCTGGTGCTGATCTGGGCAAACTTTTCCCCAACCCCTGCAGGCATAGTCTCACTGCGACCGTCCCTGAGCCGCATGGCCACCTACGAGAAGCTCACCCCTCCCACCAGCGGCACCGCCATCCGCTTTGAGGAGGGCCAACCCATCGTGCCGGACGATCCCATCATCCCCTTCATCCGTGGCGATGGCACCGGGGTGGACATCTGGCCCGCCACCCAGCGGGTGCTGGATGCGGCCGTGGCCAAGGCCTACGGAGGCGCCCGCCGGATCGCCTGGTTCAAGGTGTATGCGGGCGACGAGGCCTGCGAGCTCTACGGCACTTACCAATACCTTCCAGAAGACACCCTCACCGCGATCCGCACCTACGGCGTGGCCATCAAAGGGCCCCTCACCACCCCGATCGGGGGCGGGATCCGTTCCCTCAACGTGGCCCTGCGGCAGATCTTCGATCTTTACTGCTGCGTACGGCCCTGCCGCTACTACGAAGGCACCCCCAGCCCCCACAAACGGCCTCAGGATCTGGATGTGATCGTCTACCGGGAAAACACGGAAGACATCTACATGGGGATCGAATGGGAGGCGAACGATCCGGTCTGCATCGAGCTGATCCAGCACCTCAACGACGTGGTGATCCCCGCCAACGGCAAGCTCGGCAAACGGCGCATTCCGGAAGGGGCAGGCATCGGCATCAAGCCGGTGAGCAAGTTCGGCAGCCAGCGCCACATCCGCAAAGCCATCCAGCACGCCCTCCGCCTGGAGGCAGGCAAGCGCCACGTCACCCTGGTGCACAAGGGCAACATCATGAAATTCACGGAGGGAGCGTTCCGCGACTGGGGCTATGAACTGGCCACCAGCGAATTCCGGGAGGTTTGCGTGACCGAGCGCGAAAGCTGGATCCTCGAGAATCTGGCCTCCGATCCCTCCCTCACCCTGGAGGGCAATGCGCGCCTGATCGA
>JBIIHR010000184.1:0-3888 GCA_044235655.1 Cyanobium sp.
TCCCACTCGCCTCCAGCTGGGTTCCTTGCTCCTCCAGGCGAGGCGGCAGCAGGGCCAGGGAAGATCCTCCCGATCGAAGAGGCGACAACAGGGGCCTAGCACCCTGTAGCTGTACTGCCCCCCCGGGCTGGTCTGCAGGCTGCCCGCAGCAAGCACCGTATCAACCAGCTGCACCACACTCCCTGCAATAAAAAAGCCACCCTTCAGGGTGGCTCATCAGGAGGCTCTTGGCGAGGGCTCAGTAGAGGGATTCCTCAGCGTGGGTTTCGATCACGCAATCGGAGGTGGGGTAAGCCACGCAGGTGAGAACAAAGCCGGCTTCGATCTGGTCGTCGTCCAGGAAGCTCTGATCCGACTGATCAACGGTGCCGGAGACCAGTTTGCCGGCGCAGGTGGAGCAGGCGCCTGCACGGCAGGAATAGGGGAGGTCAATGCCGGCCTCTTCAGCCGCGTCGAGGATGTACTGGTCATTGGGGACCTCGATTGTTTTGTCGAGGCCCTCACCGGCGTTCTTGAGGGTGACCTTGAAGGAAGCCATGAAAAAGAGAGTGAGCTGACAGCCGCCAGAGGCTGGGGCCGTAGGACTCGCCCTTCCTACATCCGCAAGGGCCATTCCTGATGATTTCCAGCCCTGAGTCTGGAAAGCCCCAATCAGTGTGGGACTACCGATCAGCGTGCCTTATGTCACATCGGGCCCAGGGCTCCTGAATGGCCGCCAAGGTGGCCTCCCACCCCTGCGTCCTCAAGGCGGAGAGCAGGCCATCTGCCTGCGTCACCAGCAGACCACTCAGGAGCCCCTGTCCGTTGCGTTTCAGAAGGCGGGGAAAGCTGCAGGAGAGCTCGGCAATCACGGGAGCCAGGATGTTGCAGAGCAGCACATCGGCTGGCTCTCCATGGAGCAGGCTCTCCAGTTCGGCGGTGGAACCCTCGAGAACCGAGAGGGCCTGGAAGCCGTTGAGGGCTGCGTTCTCTTCGGTGGCCCGGATGGCCAGGGGGTCTGTGTCGACGGCATAGACCCAGTCCGCCCCCAGGGCGAGGGCCGCCAGGCCCAGCAAACCGCTCCCGCAGCCCAGATCGGCCACCCTGAGCCCCTTCAGGGGCTGATCGCCGGGAGCCCCTCCCCTGACCTGGCTCGTCGCCAGAGCTTCCAGCCCCTCCAGGCACAGCCGGGTGGAGGGATGGGAGCCCGTCCCGAAGGCAGGACCAGGATCCAGCCGAATCACCCTCCGCTCCTGAGCCTCCTCGGGCACTTCCAGCCAGGCTGGCAGCACCAGCAGGCTCGTGCCGATGGGGTCGGGAGCCCAGTGCTGTTTCCAGCTCAGGCTCCAATCCTCATCGGCCACCCGTTCCCAGCGCAGGGGGGGGAGTTGGAGGGCAAAGGGTTTGGCGAGGGGGCTCAGGGCCCTTTCCAGGGCTTGCAGGTCCGCCTCAGACCAGTCGGATTGCGGAAGCCAGGCTTGCAGTTCCCTGTTGAGGGGATCTGCGGGCCCATGGACCACTGCGACGCGACCCACTCCCAGCTCCGGCAGTTTCCAGAGCAGGCTCTCCTCCAGATCCCCAGGCAGGGCCAGGGAGAGCTTCCACCATCCTCGCGGAGGCTGGGACACACTGGAAACCATCAAAGGGTGACGGGGTGGGCTTCCTGAATCCCGTTGATGGTGTGGATCGCTGCCAGCAGGCTGGGAGGAATGGGGTCGTCCAGGCTCAGCACCATCACCGCATCCCCGCGCACGATCTGACGCCCCACCTGCATGGAGGCGATGTTCACGTTGTGCTCGCCCAGCAGGGAGCCCAGTTGACCAATGATCCCGGGCATGTCCCGGTGCCGGGTGAAGAGCATGTGGTGGCTGGGGGCCACATTCACCGGGAAGTCGTCGATGCTGATGATGCGCAGCTCCCCTTCGTTGAACACGGCGCCTGCGACGCTGTGGGGGCCCTTGCTGCCCCGTGAGCGCAGGAGCAGGGAGCCGCCGGCGAAATCCCGGCTGCCGTCGTCCTTCACCTCGAGCACCTTGATGCCCCGCTCCTTGGCCTCCAGAGCGGCATTCACGAAATTGATGCTGTCCCCTAATGCGGTGGACAGAATTCCCTTCAGGGCCGCCACCACAAGAGGTTGACTCTGCAGGGAGGCGAAGTCGCCCTGCAGGCGCACCTCCAGCTCACTGACCTGGCCCCCGCCCATTTGTCCCAGGAGTTGCCCAAGGGTTTCGGCCAGCTGGAGGTGGGGCTTGAGCTGGTTGAGCAACTCCGGGGTCAGTCCGGGAATGTTGACCGCGCTGCGGGCGGGAAGGCCCAGCAACACATCGCGGATCTGCTCGGCCACATCGATGGCCACATTTTCCTGGGCTTCCGCTGTGGACGCCCCGAGATGGGGGGTGAGGATGAGGCGATGTTTCACGCTGCGCAGGGCCGAATCGGCGGCGAGCGGCTCGGAGGCAAACACATCGAGTGCCGCACCGGCGATCACCCCCTGATCGAGGGCTTCTGCCAGGGCCGCCTCATCCACGATGCCGCCCCGGGCGCAGTTCACAAGCCGGGCCGTGGGTTTCATGGTGCGCAGCAGGGCGGCATTGACCAGGTTTTCCGTTTCCGCCGTGCGCGGCAGGTGGAGGCTGATGTAGTCCGCTTCGGCAAACAACTGGGGCAAGGGGAGGAGCCGCACCTGCATCTGCTGGGCCCGCTCCGGGGAGATGAACGGGTCGTAGGCCGTCACCTCCATGCCCATGGCCCGGGCCACCCGGGCCACGTGGGACCCGATCTTTCCAAGCCCCACCACCCCCAGCACCTTCTTGTAGAGCTCATTGCCCACATAGCTCTTTCGATCCCATGCGCCTGCAACCATGCTGGCGTGGGCCTGGGGCACGTGGCGGGAGAGGGCAAACATCAGCGCCAGGGCATGTTCGGCTGCGGCAATGGTGTTGCCCTCCGGAGAGTTGACCACCAGCACCCCCCGGCGGGTGGCGGCGGGCACATCCACGTTGTCCACCCCAACCCCGGCGCGACCGATGATCCGAAGCCGGCTCGCAGCCTCGATCACATCGGCGGTGACCTGGGTTCCGGAACGGATCATCAGGGCGTCGTAATCCCCGATGCAGCGCCTGAGCTCCTCCGGTGCCAGGCCTGTGCGCACATCCACCTGTGCCACTTGGGAGAGAATGTCGATCCCTGTCTGATCAATGGGATCGGAAACCAAAACCTTCGTCATGTCCGGCGGGATAGGGGCGCGGTGTGGATGGGTAGCGGGTGAACACCGCTGGCTTCAGCCGGAGGTGCAGTGTAGACAGCAACGGTGAAGCCTTTGGAGGAAGCCTGTGGGGATGACAGTGGTGGTGGTGCTGGACAGCCGCAAGCGGTTGCGGGAGTTGCGGGATCAACTCGCTGCCCTCCAGCCCCCCCTGGCCAAGCTCGTGCCCGTGGGGTCCGGTGAGACGCCCCTGGAAACCCTGGAGGAGCTCAATCCGGCCTTTGCACGCCAACGTCGTCAGAAGGGAATGGCCCTCTGGTTGATCCCCTTTGGATTCCTGGCCGGTCTCACCTTCACCCAGATCACTGATCTACACACCTTTTCTGCCCTGGGGCCCTGGGGGGAACCGTTGCTGGGCGGTCTTCTGGGGATGGGCTCGGGATGGCTGGGCAGCTTCGTGGCAGCAGCCAGCGTCAGTTCCGAGGTGGATGACCGCATCCGTGCCCTGCGCAATCGCCTGGAGGAGGGAAACTGGCTGCTGCTCGTTGAGCCCGCCGCCGGGGTGGACGTGCCCTGGACGTTGTTGCAGCAGGCTCGGCCCAAGGCCGTGGTCCGTCTTGGCGAGGCTTGAGGGGTGCCCCAGGACCCCTCACTCGACCCTGTCTATGCGGCTGCAGAGCAGGTGCTGCGCACCTGGCAGCCCT
>JBIIHR010000185.1:0-3876 GCA_044235655.1 Cyanobium sp.
TTGCTGCTGGGGCCCCGCTGGCAGGTCAGGCAGGTGTGGCCCTGCCGCAATGTGTGGGTGCCCCAGGAGGAGCGTCAGAAGCGCTTTGCCATTGATCCGCGGGAGCAGCTTCTGGCCCAGAAGTGGGCACGGCAACGGGACTGGCTGGTGCTCGGATCTCTCCACAGCCACCCCTCGGGACCACCGGTGCCCTCCGCCACGGATCAAGCTCTGGCGGTGCCCCCGGCCCTGCTGGTGATCCAGGGCGTGTCTGGCCTGGCCTGCTGGTGGTTGCCCGAGGAGGGCGCCCCCAGGCCACTGGTGTGGAAAATGGAGCCTTAGGTTTTCTCAGGGCTGGTCCCATGCTCCCTCCCGACACCAGCGGCGTTCAACTGAGCCCCGACGAGGTGGCACGCTTTTCCCGCCACCTGATCCTGCCGGAGTTGGGAATGGAGGGGCAGAAGCGGCTCAAGGCCGCCTCCGTGCTCTGCGTGGGCACCGGTGGGCTTGGCTCCCCATTGCTGCTCTATCTGGCGGCTGCGGGGGTGGGTCGGCTGGGCATCGTCGATTTCGACGTGGTGGATTCCAGCAACCTCCAGCGCCAGGTGATCCATGGCACCAGCTGGGTGGGCAAGCCCAAGATCGAATCCGCCAGGCATCGCATCCTGGAGATCAATCCCCACTGCCAGGTGGAGCTCTACAACACGGCGCTCACCAGCGAGAACGCCCTGGAGATCCTGGCCTCCTACGACGTGGTCTGCGACGGCACGGATAACTTCCCCACCCGATATCTGGTGAACGATGCCTGCGTGCTGCTGGACAAGCCCAATGTCTACGGCTCGATCTTCCGCTTTGAGGGGCAGGCCACCGTGTTCAACTACGAGGGGGGGCCGAACTACCGCGATCTGTTCCCCGAGCCTCCCCCTCCCGGCATGGTGCCCTCCTGCGCCGAGGGAGGGGTGGTGGGAGTGCTGCCGGGCATCATCGGCGTGATCCAGGCCACCGAAACCGTGAAGATCCTCACGGGCATCGGCACCACCCTCAGTGGCCGCCTGCTGCTCTTTGATGCCCTGCGGATGTCGTTCCGGGAGCTCAAGTTGCGCCCCAGCCCTGAACGGCCAGTGATCGATCGGCTGATTGACTATCAGGAGTTTTGCGGGGTGGCCGGGGCTGCCCCTGGCCAGGAGGAGGCCGGTGCCGTGGAAGCCATCACTGTGCAAGAGCTCAAGTCCCTGCTGGATCAGGGGGGATCAGACCTGGTGCTGATCGATGTGCGCAATCCGCCAGAGGCTGAGATTGCGGTGATCCCAGGTGCCATCCTGATTCCCCTCGATCGGATCGAGAGCGGGGAGGCGGTGGAGGAGGTGCGCCAGCTGGCGGAGGGGAAAACCCTTTACATCCACTGCAAGATGGGAGGCCGTTCCGCCAAGGCCCTCATCGCCTTGCAGCGCCATGGCATCGAGGGCATCAACGTGACGGGGGGCATTCAGGCCTGGAGCCAGGAGGTGGATCCGAGCGTGGCGCTCTACTGAGGGCGCTCAGTAGTCGACCCCGCGCTTGAGATCCACCCCGCGCTCGGCGTAGTGCTTGTGGCAAACCATCTCGGAATGCACGCTTGCCAGATCAAAGTAAGCGGGTCGAGCCTTGCAACGGCCGGTGATGATCACCTCCGTTTCAGCTGGTTTGCGCAGCAGGGTTTGCACGATCGGCTCCACGGGCAGCAGCTCGAGATCCACGGTGGGATTGAGCTCATCCAGAATGACGGTTTTGTAGAGACCGCTGGCAATCGCCGCCCGGGCAATCTCCCAGGCCCGCTCCGCCTCCACATAATCAATCGGCTGTTGTTGGCCCCGCCAGACGATGGCATCCCGCCCACTGCGCAGATGGTCGACAAGGTGGGGATAGCTCTCGCGCAGGGCCGCAATGGCCGCATCTTCCGTGTAGCCATTTCCCCCCTTCAGCCACTGCAGGATCAACACCCTGTGGCTTTTGTCCTGGCTGATTCCCCTACCGATGGCCTGCAACGCTTTGCCCAGGGCGCTGGTGCTCTTGCCCTTGCCCTCCCCGGTGTAGATCTCGATTCCCTGCAAACCCGAAGCATCACTGCTGTGGGCACGCATCTCTGAATGGAGATCCGCCAACTGCACCAAGGCCACCGGCGCACCCCGACCGGTGCAGATCACCTCCATCCCGGGAGGTTTGGTGGCCAGGGTGCGCACCACATCCTCCACGTCCAACAGCCCCAGATCCAGCACGGGGTTGAGTTCATCGAGCACCACAACGGAATAGAGATTGCTCGCGAGGGCACCCTTGGCGATGTCCCACCCCCGCTGGGCCTCCTGGCGATCGAAGGGGGTGGCCTCAGTGGCGCTGAAATACTCGCCACGGCCCGTGCGCACCTGATCGATGAGATGGGGAAAGCCCTGCTGGAGCGCCTCGATCGCCGCATCCTCGTCGTAGGAGCGGCCGGGCCCCTTGAGGAAGCGCAACAGCAGCACCCGGGTGCGTTTCTGTTCGCAGATCCCCAGCCCGATCGTGCGCAACACCACCCCGAGGGCGGCCTGGCTCTTGCCCTTCCCCTCGCCGTCATACACATGCAACTGCCCCCGCGACCGCTCATCGCTGCCCGCGGCCGTGCGGATGCCGATGCCACTGCCCGTCCCCCGTTTGCTGGTTTGGGATCCGGTGGGCGGGGTCATTGGGCCTGGTGAGTGGTCTCGGATGCTAATGGCGCCAACCCCAGCCCCCCGCCATCCTTGGGACTTGCCAGGATGGCCATTCAGCCCTGGAGTGCTGGATGGCTTCCGCCCGTCCCTTCACCCTGCTTGAACCCCTCCCCCCCGCTCTGCACCAGGCCCTCGACCGGATGCGGCAGGCCATGGACGCCCTGGGCACGGTGGTGGTGGCCTATTCAGGCGGTGTGGATTCGTCGCTGGTGGCGGCCATCGCCGCCGAACGTCTAGGGGAGAGGGCCCTCGCCATCACAGGCGTGTCTCCAGCCCTGGCCCCCCATCTGCTGGAAGAGGCCCGCTGCCAAGCCAGCTGGCTCGGGATGCGTCATCGGGAAATCCCAACGGCTGAGCTGGCCGACCCCAGCTATGCCAGCAACCCCCCAGACCGTTGCTACGCCTGCAAACGGGAGCTCCATGGCCTGTTAGCCCAGATCCGCAGCGATGCCGACGCCACCCAGGTGCTGGATGGGGTGAATCTGGACGACCTGCAAGACCATCGGCCCGGACTGCGGGCAGCCCGCGAGTGGAACGTCCGTTCCCCCTTGGCGGAGGCCGGCGTGGACAAATCCGGTGTTCGCCAACTCTCCAGGGCCCTGGGGCTGCCCTGGTGGGATAAACCCGCCCAGCCCTGCCTGGCGTCCCGGTTCCCCTATGGAGAGCCGATCACCGCCAGCCGCCTGCAGCGGGTGGGGGCTGCTGAAGCCTGGCTGCGCAACCATGGGTTTGCGGAGGTGCGGGTTCGCAGCCAGGGGGAAGCCGCGCGGATCGAGCTGCCCACGAACCGGCTGGCAGCCGTGTGCCACAGCCTGGCCTCTGCCTCCCTGCGTGAGGAGATGGTGAAAGCGTTTCGCACCCTGGGGTTCCACGCCGTGGCGCTGGATCTGGAAGGGCTTGTGAGCGGAAAACTTAATCGGGATCTTGGGCCCCGGGGGGGCCAAGATCCCGATTGATTGAGTCCCCAGAAGCTGAACGCTCAGACCGCCGACAGGCTGGGATCACGATCCCCCTGCCCCACACCCAGTGGAGTCTCCCGTCGGAAGCTAGTGAGCTTGTGATCGGCGGCTTCGAGCTCCGTCAGCAAAACCTGGCAAGCGCGCTCGGGCATGGTGTGGTCCCCGCAGGTGAACACATCCACGGCGGCGTATCCAGATTCCGGCCAGGTGTG
>JBIIHR010000186.1:0-3864 GCA_044235655.1 Cyanobium sp.
CATCAGGGCCGCAGCAGCTCTTTCGCCAACGGTTTGATCGCCTCCGGATCCCGCATCAACTGGGGGTGGGTGAGCACGGGCAGCATGGTGACAGCCCCCACCGGCAGCACGGCGCGCCAGCCTGGCAGCACCACGAGATCGAGGGGTGAATAGTAGCTGTGGCATTCGATCCGGCTCAGCGAATCCAGGTTGGCGTTGAGCGTCTGCAGCAGGGCACTGCCGCGCTTCACATCAGCAATGCCGCCGAAGAGCCAGCCAGGCCAGGGCTGGGCGGTGAAGGTGCCCTGCTGGGGGCTGCCGACGCTGAGAAAACGCCGCGTGCGCCGATACCCCCCCAGCATCTGGATCCAATAACGAACCAGCACGCCGCCCATGGAAAAACCGAGCAGGTCCAGCGGTTGCTCGCGCCCGAAGGCCGCGTCAATGGCGCGGCCCAGCCGCTCGGCCCCCTCCTCCACCGACGTGCGGCCCAGTCGCATGGGCAGGTCGGGGATCAACAGCGGGTCACGGCGACCATCGAGCTCCCGCTGAAGGCTGTCGAACACCGCCGAGGTGTCGAGCATTCCGTGCACCAGAACCAGGGGAGGAATGGTCATCAGGAGGGCGATCCTTTCATCATGCCGTGGCAGACCCTGCAAAGATGCAAGTGCTGCGTGATGCGGACCCACCCGTGACGGCCCCGATCGATGCCCTCGGCTATGCGGCCGCCACCCTCACCACGGTGAGCTTCGTGCCCCAGGCGGCGAAAACCCTGCGCACCGGCGACACCACAGCCATCTCCCTGCGCATGTATCTGCTGTTCACCAGCGGCGTGGCCCTCTGGGGCGTCTACGGGCTGCTGAAGGGCGATGGCCCCCTGATCGTGGCCAACGCCATCACCCTGGTGAGCGCCGGACTGATCCTGCAGAGGAAGGTGCTGGCGGTTCTGCCACGGCGCCGTTGAGCGTCAGGCCAGGCTCCCGCAGGCTCCCCAGCGCCTGCTCCGCCAGATGCCGATGGAACGTGGTGGTGAGATGGCCCCAGGCGTCCCACCAGAGAAAGCCGGTTGCATCAGGGACGATCGGCTCACCGGCAGGTCCATGCCACGCATCAGCCAACGCCGGTCTCCGGATCTCCGTGAAGCCAAAGGCTTCGGGATCCTTCCTGATCTCCAGAAGCAGTCCATAGACATCCGGCTGCACCACGACCAGCCCCCGTTGCGCCGCCAGCTCCTGCAAGGCCACCCGCAGGGCACCGTTCTGCCGTGCGATGAGCCCGTTGAGGGCGGCGCGTTCCGCTTCCCCGAAGCCCGGAAGGTCGATCGGACTGAAGCCCCATGGCAACTCATCGGGCACCAGGAAACGGTGGCAGCCCAGATCGGCAAGGGTCTGCACGGCGGTGAGCAGATGGGCGTTCACGGCCTCCCCCACCGCCGGGCCAGGCGGGATGTCCAGGTAGTCGTTGGCGCCGGCACGCACCACCACAAGCGCTGCCTCCAGGCCCCCGGAGCCTTGGCGTCGATACCCCTCCACCTGGGTCAGCAGATTCGGCACGCCCTTCGGTGAAAAGCCCGCCCCGGAGCGGGCACCGCCGAAGGCATGATTGGTGCCCCCGGCCAGCGAGGACAGAAGGGGCGCCAGGCCAAGCCCCGCCGCCAATCCCTCGACCCAGAGGGGGCCGTTGCCGCGGCGGTTGGCCCAGTGGGGAGGGCAGGAAAAGGCGCGATCGCCCAGGAGAGCCCGGGCGTTGCCCCCATCACAGAGGCTGTCGCCAAACACCAGCAGCTGAGTGATCAAGGGGCCCTCGATAGAGTCCGAATCCACCGCCCAATCCTGGGATCCATGGCCATCTTTGCTGCTGGCGAAGGCCACCACGGGTTGACTCCTCTTCCGAACACTCCCCTGAAACCGGCAGATGTGTTGCGGCGGCTGCCGAGATGGCCCACCGGAACCCTGCTGGTCGCCACCGCCCTACTCACCGCCTGCGAGGGCTCCCCCAGGGCCCCAGCGCGCCCCCCCCTGCCGGTGCAGGTGCAGGAGGTCCGGATGGCCCGCTTCGCGGATGCGGTGGATACCGTGAGCACCCTGGAGGCACTGGAGGAGGTGAATCTGGCCGCTCAGGCCAGCGGCCGTATTGAGAAGCTGCTGGTTCGCCAGGGGGATCAGGTGCAGCAGGGTCAGCTGCTGATGGTGCTGGATCAGACCCAGGCCCAGGCGGATGTGGCGAGGCTGCGGGCTGAAACGGAAACCAAGCGCCTCAATTTCCAGCGCTACGACTATCTGGTGAAACAGGGGGCCGCCAGCGCCATCCAGCGGGATCAGTTCCGACAGGACTACATCTCCTCCCGCATGCAACTGGTGGCCCGCATTGCGGATCTCGGCTTCCGCGATCTCAAGGCGCCGATCGCGGGCACCGTCGGCGACGTGCAGGTGAAGATCGGGGATGTGATTCAGGCAGGAGCTCCCTTCACCCGCATCATCCGCAACGACCCCCTGGTGGCCCGGGTGGATGTGCCGGCTGTCTATGTCAATCGCCTGCGGGTGGGGTTGCCGGTGATCCTGATGGATCCGGCCACCAACCGGCCACTCGCCCAGAGCGTCGTGGGCTCCCTGGATCCGGCTGTGGTGGCCGGCACCCAATCCCTGCTGGCGAAGGCGGAATTCCCAAACCCCACGGGCGTGCTGCGCAACGGCCTGCGCACACGCACCCGCCTGATCCTTGACGATCGCGCCCAGCTCTCCGTGCCCTTCGAAGCGGTCACCCAGATCTCCGGCCAGCGGTTTGTCTATGTGGCCGGCAACCTGGCCGACCTGGAACGGCAACCCGGCCAGGCCAAACTGGAGGCCCTGCGCAAGCTGCCGCCCACCGCCCGGTTCGCCCTTCAGACCCCGGTGACCCTCGGCCCCCTGCAGAACAATCGCTACCCGGTGCAGCGCGGCCTGGAGCCAGGCCAGCGGGTGATCACCGCCAACCTGGTCAATCTCCGGCATGGTCTGCCGGTTCGGGTCCAGTAGGCGGTGCGAGTTCTCGCTACCTTCCCTCCAACGCAGGGATCAGACCGTGGCCGGCACGCAGGTGAGTGAGAAACACATGCACGTGGTGCGCTGGCTGCTCACCACTGGCTGGTTGCTGATCATCGGCTCGCTCTTCTTTGATCCCTTCACGGCCCGCTTCACCGCACCCGATCACCCCTGGAGCCCCCTGCGCCTGCCTGGCACCTGCGTGGAGGTGCAGGGCCGCTGCCTGGTGGAGACGCCCTATCCCCTCGGCACCACCCTCTTCTGGGGGGCGGTGGTGCCCTCGGCCATTTTCTTGCTGCTGGTGTTCGGCCATGAGCTCTGGCGGCGCATCTGCCCCCTCTCCTTCCTTTCCCAGATCCCGCGGGCCCTGGGGATCCAACGGCAGACGGCCAAGCGCAACCCCAAAACCGGCGAGGTCCGCCAGCAGCTGGCCAAGGTGCCCCCCGACTCCTGGCTGGCCAAGCATTATCCGGCTCTGCAATTCAGCTGGCTCTTTGTGGGCCTTTGCGGCCGCATCCTCTTCTTCAATGCCGATCGGCTGGTGCTGGCCGGCTGGCTCCTGTTCACCATCGCGGCGGCCATTGCCGTGGGCTGGCTCTACGGCGGCAAGGCCTGGTGCCAATACTTCTGCCCGATGGCGCCGGTGCAGGCCATCTATTCCACCCCGGCGGGGCTGCTGGGCAGCAAGGCCCACCAGAGCGTCACGCCCATCACCCAGTCGATGTGCCGCACCACCACCGCCAGCGGTGAGGAGCAGAGCGCCTGCGTGGCCTGCCAGCAGCCCTGCATCGACATCGACGCCGAGCGGATGTACTGGGCCCGCCTGGGCACCCCAGCCTTCGCCTTCGAGCGCTACGCCTACCTC
>JBIIHR010000187.1:0-3863 GCA_044235655.1 Cyanobium sp.
GGAACCTGAATTCACCAGCAGGCTGTGGCGCACCCCCAGGAATGCCGCCAGTTCCTTTTGGAAGGCTTCGCCTTCACTGCCGAGGGTGAGCCAGAAATCCAGCGTGCTCGCCACCGCCGCTTCCACCTCCTCTTCCGTGAACACCCGGCCCGCATACGGAATCGGCTCGCCCTCCTGCCATGGAGCCCGATCTGAGTCGGCGGCGGGGCGGAAAGCGCCGTGCACCTGCCGGGAATACTCGCGGGTGAGGCGCAGGATCTCCTGCTTCAGGGCGGTGGGGTCGGTCATACCGGCGTGTTGGGAGGAGGAGTTGGCTGTGCCTGATAGGCGTCCAGATCCGCCAGGCAGCAATCCAGGGGGCTGGCTCCTTCATGCACCGCCTGGTACCAGGCCACGGTGCGCTCCACCGTGGTGGCGAAATCCCAGCGGGGCGCCCAGCCCAGTTGATGGTGGGCCTTGTCGATCACCAGGTTGAGCAGGCTCGCCTCGTGGGGGGCATCGGGATCGCTCTGGTCGATCCACTGCCCCGGCCAGTGGCGAAGGGCCTCCTCCACCAGCTCGCACACGCTGCGGTTGGCCTCCAGCTGAGGGCCGAAATTGAAGGCGCATGCCAGCGAGGCATCGGAGCTCAGCTGCTCAGCCAGCAGCAGGTAGCCGCCCAAGGGCTCCAGCACGTGCTGCCAGGGGCGCGTAGCTGCCAGGTTGCGGACGCCGATCGCCTCCCCCTTGGTGAGGGCTCGTATGGCATCGGGCACGATCCTGTCGGCCGCCCAGTCGCCGCCACCGATCACATTGCCGGCCCGGGCGCTGGCCAGGCGCAGATTGGGCGTTTGGTGGGCCTGGTTTCCGCAGAAGCTGGCTCGCCAGCTGGCGATGGCCAGCTCGGCCGCCGCCTTGCTGCTGCTGTAGGGGTCATGGCCGCCCAGGGGGTCGTTCTCCCTGTAGCCATAGAGCCATGTGTTGTTGCGGTACACCTTGTCCGTGGTGATCAGCACTGCAGTGCAGAGCCCGTCGAGCTGACGCAGGGCCTCCAGCAGGTGAAGGGTGCCCATCACATTGGTGGCCCAGGTGGCCATGGGTTCGGCGTAGCTGAGGCGCACCAGCGGCTGGGCTGCCAGGTGCAGCACCACCTCGGGCTGTGTTTCCGCCACCAGCTGGGAGAGGACGGTCGCATCGCGAATGTCGCCCTCGCGGTGAGCGAGCCGCTCCTCCAGCTTCAGCTGGGCGAAGAGGCTGGCATCGGAGTCTGGAGCCAGGGCCAGGCCGGTGACCTCTGCCCCCAGCTCATGCAACCAGAGGGCCAGCCAGCTCCCCTTGAAGCCCGTGTGTCCTGTGAGGAGCACCCGCCGCCCCCTCCAGAAGCGGGGATCAGGAGTGCGCCATGATCCGCGGATCGCCATCCCGTCAGCTCCAGAGCTTCCAGGGGGCCTTTCCCTGCTGCCATAGATCTTCCAGCAGTGTCTTGTCCCGCAGGGTGTCCATCGGCTGCCAGAAGCCGTGGTGGCGGTAAGCGGAGAGATCGCCGGTTTCTGCCAGGTTTTTGAGCGGCCGCTGCTCCCAGGTGCATTGATCGCCATCAATCAGATCGATCACGGAGGGTTCCAGCACGAAGAAGCCACCGTTGATCCAGCCACTCTCGCCCCGAGGCTTCTCATCAAAGGCCACCACCTTGCTGTTTCCCTCGAACGCCAGGGAACCGAACCGACCGGGGGGCTGCACGGCGGTGAGGGTGGCCTGTCGCCCCTCCACCTGGTGGAAGGAGATCAGAGCCTGGAGATCGATGTCGGCAACCCCGTCGCCATAGGTGAAACAGAAGGTTTCCTTGCCGATGTGCTCCCGCACCCTGCGCAATCTTCCCCCCGTCAGGGTGGAGTCTCCGGTGTCCACCAGGGTCACTTTCCAGGGCTCGGCCTTCCGGGCGTGCACCTCCATGGAATTGTCACGCATATTGAAGGTGACATCACTGGTGTGCAGAAAGTAGTTAGCAAAGTATTCCTTGATAAGATAACCTTTATACCCGCAGCAGATGATGAAATCATGAATTCCATAATGACTGTAGATCTTCAGAATATGCCAGAGAATTGGCTTGCCTCCGATCTCCACCATCGGCTTGGGCCGAACGCTTGTTTCCTCTGAGATCCGCGTCCCAAGCCCGCCGGCCAGAATGACTGCCTTCACGATTTCGTGGCACTCCTACCCAATTTCAGGGCACTCCTGCGCTGCAGAGAGCAATTCATGCATGCATTTTGCCTTGTGATTACGGCAGCCAGTGCCTCATTGGATCAGTTGTCAGAAGACAACATGGGTCTTGATCCAAAGCCTTGCTAGATTGAAGCCATCACTAGGGGTGCCCATCCGGGCTGAGATCACACCCTCCGAACCTGATCCGGGTCATGCCGGCGCAGGGAAGTGCGGCAGACCTCTCCTGGCGGCATCCCTTTTCCCCCTGGGCCGTCATGCGCACATCGTGGATTGAGAAGCGTCGCGGCGACGCCAATGTCACCCAGCTCCATTACGCCCGAACCGGCGTGCTCACCGAGGAGATGGCTCACGTGGCCCGGCGCGAAAGTCTGCCGGAATCCTTGGTGATGGAGGAGGTGGCCCGGGGACGCATGATCATTCCGGCCAACATCCACCACCCCAACCTGGAGCCGATGGCCATCGGCATCGCCAGCCGTTGCAAGGTGAATGCCAACATCGGCGCCTCTCCCAACGCCAGCGATGTGGCCGAGGAGCTCAAGAAGTTGGAGCTGGCCGTGAAATACGGGGCCGACACCGTGATGGATCTCTCCACCGGTGGGGTGAACCTCGATGAGGTGCGCACGGCGATCATCAACGCCTCGCCTGTTCCCATCGGCACGGTGCCCGTGTATCAGGCCCTGGAGAGCGTGCACGGCTCGATCGAGAAGCTCAGTGAGGACGACTTTCTGCACATCATCGAGAAGCATTGCCAGCAGGGGGTGGACTACCAGACCATCCATGCGGGTCTGTTGATCGAGCACCTGCCCAAGGTGAAGGGCAGGCTGACGGGGATCGTGAGCCGGGGCGGCGGGATTCTGGCCCAGTGGATGCTCCATCACCACAGGCAGAATCCGCTCTACACCCGCTTCGACGACATCTGCGAGATCTTCAAGCGCTACGACTGCACGTTTTCCCTCGGCGATTCCCTGCGTCCCGGCTGTCTGCACGACGCCTCCGATGAAGCCCAGCTGGCCGAACTGAAGACCCTCGGTGAACTCACCCGCCGGGCCTGGGCCCACGACGTGCAGGTGATGGTGGAGGGTCCGGGTCACGTGCCGATGGACCAGATTGAATTCAACGTGCGCAAGCAGATGGAGGAGTGCTCGGAAGCCCCCTTCTACGTGCTCGGTCCGCTCGTCACCGATATCGCCCCGGGTTACGACCACATCACCAGCGCCATTGGTGCGGCCATGGCCGGCTGGTACGGCACGGCCATGCTCTGCTACGTCACCCCCAAGGAACACCTGGGCCTGCCCAATCCGGAGGACGTGCGCAACGGCCTGATCGCTTACAAGATTGCCGCCCACGCCGCCGATATCGCCCGCCATCGCCCAGGGGCCCGCGACCGGGACGATGAACTGAGCCGCGCCCGCTACGCCTTCGACTGGAACCGGCAGTTTGACCTCAGCCTGGATCCGGAGCGGGCTCGGGAGTATCACGACGAAACCCTGCCGGCCGACATCTACAAGCAGGCCGAGTTCTGCTCGATGTGCGGGCCCAAGCACTGCCCGATGCAGACCAAGATCACCGATCAGGATCTGGAGGGGCTGGAGCAGGTGCTGGCTGCGCGGGAGGCTGAGATCTCCATGACCGCGCATAGCTGATCGGCTGCACAACTTCAG
>JBIIHR010000188.1:0-3853 GCA_044235655.1 Cyanobium sp.
CGCACTGGCCCTGGCCTGGGCAACCCTCCAGGGGGTGGCAGCTGCAGAACCAGGGCCGAATTCCACCACGCAACCGCCACAGATTGCTCGTGATCAATGGAAGGATTGCGAATTCAACCTTCAGGTGATCGGTTGTATCGACACGCATGGGAGCGACAGCTTGCGCATCCTCTGGAAAGATGGCCTGAAAATGGACTATCAAACAACACGGGAAAAACAGGCAGGTGCCGATGTCATTCTCAAAGATCGTCTGGGAGGACTCTGGCGGAGGGAGGTGATGATCCAAGGCAATGTGATTCTGACAAACCTTGACAACGGCAACAGGATCATGATTCCTCTCCGCCTGACGTGCCGTCCGCCCCTGAAAGGTTACGTCGGCTATTGCTCGTACTAGCCGGCCAGTCCGGGATCCACCTGAAACAGTCCAACCTCTGGACATTAACTTCGGTGAATCCATCAGCATCCCTGACACGCACTGGATAGCGTGAAAGGTATGCATCGAAATCTCAGCTTGTTATGCGTACTGTGAAGGATGTGATCCGCGATGATCGTTCGACGTGCAGCACAGCTGGGGTTCGGGGCCTCAGCCTGCAGATCATCGAGGAGATGAATCGAATCATCCCTGGAGGAGTCCTAGTCAGGATTGATGATCTCAACGTCGCAGGCGACAGCGCTTCAGTGAACTTCTTCCTGCAACCTCGAGCCAAGGAAGCTCTGGCCAGAAGCATTGCACAAAAAGGGACCAGGCTTGCGATTAATTCATGTTTTCGCACGGTTGTCCAACAGCACGTTTTATTTAGCTGGCAGGGTTCAAATTGCGTCTCGATTGCAGCGACTCCGGGGCGCAGCAACCATGAAGATGGCTATGCCATTGATACTCCCGATTTCGCGGCCTGGCGCCAGACCCTGGAGGCGGAAGGATGGGACTGGTTTGGCCCAGGTGATGACGTTCACTTCACCTACATCGGTGGCGGAGTTCGTGACGACATCGGCCGCATCGGCCTGAGCGCGTTTCAGACCCTCTGGAACCGGCACAATCCGACCGATCAGATCGATGTGGATGGCCGCTACGGAGAAGAGACAGCTGCCCGCCTGGATCGCTCACCTGCGGGCGGATTCCCGATCACCGCCGTAAGCCCTCCCCCATCCCCAACCGCACCAGCCCCCATCGCGACAGCACCCACCCGGATTCTCAAGCTGCTGTCCCCGCCCATGCGGGGGGATGACGTGATGGCCGTTCAACGATTCCTGGCCGGCGAGGGTCTGCTGAGCCAGCTTTCCGAAGCTGGCCAGATCGATGGTGTGTATGGGGCTGCAACCGCCGCAGCCGTGAGGACCTTCCAGTTGCGCGAAGGCCTCTCCGTGGACGGTCAGGTGGGTCCAAACACGCTGAAAGCCCTGAAAGACAAAGCCCAGCCCACGCCCGCGCCCCAGCCCCCCCCTGTTCAGCCGTCCATGCCGGATGCCTCCATCACGAGGGTGGAATTGCAGAAAGGGGATGGGATGGGAACCTGGCAACATCTCAGGGATGAGGTGGAAGTCCTCCAGACCTCACTTCAGAACTGGGGGGTGCTGCCAAAGGATGCGCCAGTGGATGGACAGTTCGGATCCGCCACGGAAGCTGCCGTTCAATCCTTCCAGCGTTTGCGACCTGCCGATCCCCGTCGGAGTCGTTTTGTGCCCACCGGGCTGTCCATCACTGGAGTTGTGGACCGCAACACCTGGGCGGAACTCCTCAAGGTCCATCCTGTCGCCATCGGGATGGCCAGCAGGGAGCCTGTCGCTGCTCTGGAGATGCCTAAGGGATTTCCTGATGTCGCCACCATCCTCAACAAGGCCCGTTGCCCCGAAGCCATCCGCCCGTTCGCTGAGCAGAATTTGCCGTTGATTCTGGCCCAGTGCCTCCAGGATGGCGTCACAGACCGCAGGCAGATTGCCTACGTATTTGCCACCGCAGAGCATGAATCCCACTTCGGTCGGTTCATGATTGAACTGGCCAGCGGTGATGCCTATGAAGACCGTTCGGAGCTCGGCAACACCCAGCCTGGGGATGGACGGCGCTTCAAGGGCAGGGGCTTCGTGCAAATCACCGGGCGCATCAACTACAACAAATGGAGCACACGGCTCGGGATCGACCTGATTGGCAAACCTGAACTGGCCTCCCAACCGGACATCGCAGCCCAGATTCTTGTTCAGGGCATGCGGGATGGCTCCTTCACAGGACTGAAACTCGCCGACTTTGTCGGTAACGATTTCGTCTCCGCACGCAAGATCATCAACGGGCTTGATCGCGCCCAGCAGATCGCCGCCATTGCCACCGCCTATGCGGAAGCGATCAATACTTAAGGCTGATCCACGACGCCAAGCCGCCTCCCCGGGCGAACTCACCACCATGCACCCCCCACCGCCCAGCTCTGATCTGGAGGCAAGGGCCCGGGCCCTGCTCGCCCAGCTCACCACGGCGGAGAAGCTGGGCTTGCTGGATGGCGATACGCCCTTCTGGGCCGGGATGGCCGACATTGCCCTGCACAACGCCTCCCATCGCCATCCCTGGCCAGCCGGCCAGCTTCCCCGGCTGGGACTGACAGGCTTGCACTTTGTCGATGGACCCCGGGGGGTGGTGCTGGAGGGAGGTGCCACCACCTTTCCGGTGCCCATGGCCCGCGGAGCGAGCTGGAACCCCGAGCTGGAGGAGCGGATCGGGAAGGCGATCGCTCTGGAAGCACGCTCCTTCGGCGCGAACTGGGTCGCAGCGGTGTGCATCAACCTGCTGCGCCATCCCGGCTGGGGCCGGGCCCAGGAGACCTACGGCGAAGATCCGGTGCACGTGGGTGCCCTCGGGGCGGCTTGCACCCGGGGAATCGAACGCCACGCCATCGCCTGCGTCAAGCACCTGGCCCTCAACTCGATCGACAGCTCCCGCTTCCTGGTGGATGTGCAAGCCAGCCCCCGGGTGCTCCATGAGCTCTACCTGCCCCACTTCCGCGACTGCGTGGAGGCCGGTACCGGCTCAGTGATGAGCGCTTACAACCAGGTGAATGGCCGCTGGTGCGGTGAACACCCCGAGTTGCTCGAGGCGATCCTCAAGCGGCGTTGGGGCTTCCAGGGGTTTGTGGTGACCGACTTCATCTTCGGGCTGCGGGATGGGGTGGCCGGCCTGCTGGCGGGCCAGGACCTGGAGATGCCCTTCCGCATGATCTTTCAAGGCAGCCTCCCCGAGGCCCTCACCCGAGGCGAACTGCCACAGGGGCGGATCGACGACGCCGTGCTGCGCCAGCTGCGGGTGCAGCTGCGCGTGCCCACCGGCACCTACCCCGTGGCGCTGCGCCGTTGCCCGGAGCATCTGGCCCTGGCCAGAGAATCGGCGCAACAGGCCATCGTGCTGCTGCGCAATGAGGGTGGCCTATTGCCCCTGGGGGAGCTGGAGTCTCTGGCGGTGATCGGCCCCCACGCAACCACAGCCAACCTGGGTGATCGGGGCTCGTCGGACACCCGCCCGCCCACCGGCGCCGTGGTGACACCCCTGGAGGGCCTGCGGGCCGCCCGGCCCGAGCTGCCGATCCACCACGACGACGGCCGAAAGCCAGAAAGGGCTGCAGCCCTGGCGGCCCGCTGCGACGCGGCGGTGGTGGTGGCCGGGCTCGACTGGCAGCTGGAAGGGGAGCACATCCACCCCGCCGACATCGCCCCGATCCTGGAGCAGATCCCACCCCCCGACTGGCTGCGGCAGCGCAGCGCATGGCCCCGCTGGCGGCGCCAGTGGCGGCGGTTCACCCGGTTGATCGCCTGGCTCACCAGCCATGCCTCCGCCCGCCAGGGGGGCGACTTTGCCGCCGGCGATCGCACCCACCTC
>JBIIHR010000007.1:0-12295 GCA_044235655.1 Cyanobium sp.
CTGGCTCCTGATGTCTCCCTGGAAGCCATTGCCAGGCGCACTCCCGGTTTCACAGGTGCAGACCTCGCCAACCTCTTAAATGAGGCTGCCATCCTGACCGCCCGTCGCCGCAAAGAGGCCATCACTCTTGGCGAAATAGATGACGCCGTGGACCGGGTGATTGCTGGGATGGAGGGCAAGCCTCTTACAGATGGCAGAAGCAAGCGCCTCATCGCCTACCACGAAGTTGGCCATGCCATCGTTGGCACCCTGGTGGCTAACCACGATCCTGTGCAGAAGGTGACCCTGATCCCTAGGGGGCAAGCCCAGGGCCTTACCTGGTTTGCTCCCGATGAGGAACAGATGCTCGTCAGCCGAGCCCAGCTCAAGGCCAGGATCATGGGCGCTTTGGGAGGACGGGCTGCGGAGGATGTGGTCTTTGGTCATGCCGAAGTCACCACAGGCGCCGGTGGTGACATCCAGCAGGTAGCCTCTCTCGCCCGGCAAATGGTCACCCGTTTTGGCATGAGTGATCTCGGTCCGGTCTCCCTGGAGGCTGGCAATCAGGAAGTGTTCCTTGGTCGAGATTTGATGACCCGGAGCGACCTGTCAGATGCTGTGGCGTCCAAAATCGATTTGGCGGTTCGTCAAATCGTGTTTAATTCTTACCAGGACACCAAAGCCCTCGTCAGTCAACATAGGGAATGCATGGATCGTCTGGTCGATGTCTTGATTGAAAAGGAGACCCTCGATGGTGATGAGTTTCGCGCCATTGTTTCTGAGTTCGCCCAGATCCCTGCCAAAGATCGCTTCACCCCCTTCTTGGAGCAGCCTTCCCAGAACCAGCAGGTTGTTGAAGTTGATGCCACAACTGCCTCCACTCCTGCCCAGTCATAGGTTTTTGGTTTCTTTATCCACCCTATTGTCGCCAGGAAGACTTAATTTTCAATATTAATTTCTCAGCAACCCTCTTCCTTAAGGAAGAGGGTTTTTTATGCCGATGTTGATGAAGAAAATGGTGGTGAGCTTCTGGATATGTTGGATATGAATGTTTAAAGTGGGCGCACCGAACGCTTATCAATCACTTTGTCGATCAGACCGTAGGCCACAGCCTCTGTCGGCGACATGAAGAAATCCCGATCCGTGTCCTCCTTGATCCTGCTCAGGGGTTGCCCCGTGCGATCAGCGAGCTCTTGATTCAACTTTTCTTTGAGATAAAGAATTTCATCCGCCTGGATGCGAATGTCACTGGCCTGACCCCTTGCCCCGCCGAGGGGTTGGTGGATCATGATCCTGGAGTGGGTGAGGCTGCTGCGTTTGCCAGCTGTGCCAGCACACAAAAGAAAGGCACCCATGCTGGCGGCCAGACCCACACACACGGTTTGCACATCGGGCTTGATGTGTTGCATGGTGTCGAAGATTCCAAGACCGTCGTAAACGGATCCACCTGGAGAGTTGATATACATGAACACATCCTTATCCGGATCTTCAGCCTCCAGGAAGAGAAGCTGGGCAACAACTCGATTGGCGGATTCCGCAGTTACCGGCTCGCCAAGAAAGATGATTCGCTCCCTGAGAAGGCGGGAATAAATATCAAACGCCCTTTCCCCGCGTCCAGATTCCTCGATGACAATCGGGATCATGGAAGGCACAGCCCAAACTCGGTGAATCCTAGCCATCAGCCCCCAAGACCTCGCGAGGACCTGTCTGGTGGGGGCTGCTCACCGCTATGGTCGCAGACGTCTGATCATGAGAGCCGCGTGAGCCCCTTTCTCACTGTTGCCGACAGCAAGAGAGCTTTCCATGCTGCCTTCCCCCATGTGATCAGTCCGCTCTATCGGCGGCTGGTGGATGAGCTCCTTGTGGAACTTCACCTTCTCAGCAAACAGCGGGGCTTCCAGGCCGATCCCCTCTTTGCACTCGGGCTCGTCCAGGTGTTTGACATGGGAACCCGCGGCTATCGCCCAGCGGAGCAGACATCCGAGCTCTTCTCTGCCCTGTGTGCGGCCTGTGGGCTGGATGCGGCTGCCCTGAGAGCCCAACGGGACCAGGCTCTGGCCTCCATGGGTCAGCATTCTGTGGAGGAGGTGAAATCGTGGATCGAATCTCAAGGAGTGGGGGCTCCAGACCTCCTGCGAGAAGCCCTGGCCAACGTGCGGCGGGACGATTTTCATTACTCCCGTTTGATGGCCGTTGGTCTGCTCGCCCTTTTGGAGAAGGCGAGAGGGGCTGATTCCATGGATCCCCAGACGCTGCGTCAGTTCGCCCACGACACCGCTGCATCGATGGGTCTCCTGAAAGACCGTGTGGATAAGGATCTGGCTCTTTATGCCAGCAATCTGGAAAAACTGGCTCAGGCAGTGGAGCTCATGGAGGAAACGGTCGCTGCGGATCGACGTCGCAAGGAACGCCTCCTCACGGCTGAAGCTCCAGAGAGCCCAGAAGCTGGCTGAGTGGCGCAGCTTGCCCATAGCCAGGGAAGGGGCCAGCGCTGATCCACAGGGTGGTGCTTCGCCGCACCACCTCCGGCAGGTCGGGAGGGAGTAGGCCCAGATCCGCCAGGGCCTTTGGCCGTGCCATCAGCAGGAGTGCTTCTTTGCCCGAACGGTCAGGTCCTGGCCAGGGCACTAGCGGAGAGGGCTGGGGACCGAGAAACAGCGTGATCTGGTCGTTTCCCTTCACCGTGCCCTTCTGCCACACCCAGCCACCTAACCCCACCCCATCCTTCCGTTGCCAGAGGGTGAGGCCTTGGGGAGACGGGCCGCTGGGTTGGAGTCCATCTTTTTGCAGGCGTTGCGCCAGGCGTTTCAATCCAGCGTCCCATTGGCTCTGATGGCGTCCCACCGCCACCGTGAGTTCGAGGGACGCCTGAAACGCCCGATCTCCGCTGGGCCGCAAAACCAGACGAAAAGGGCTCTGACGAAGCAGCTGGATCTGGTCCGGCCCCAGACCATACCGTTCAGCAAGGGGTTGGCGAATCAGTTCCCTGGCCAGGAGGCCTGAGATCAGGGGATCCAGGGAAGCCCCATGCACCTCGAGCAGCACATCCCTCGCCAGTGGCACCCTTGGCGCCGGGGATGGGGTTCTCCCCATCCCCTGGGGCACCTGGAGCACCATTCCTTCCACAGAAGCTGCTTCCCCAGCCCAGTCCAACCCAGCACCCTCGATGCGGAGACTGAGACAGCCCTCCTGGAAATTCTGGAGAAGGGGAGCCAGGGGGCCCAGGAGGACTCCCAGGCCCGAAGGGCGCCAGAAAACGGCCTGTTCCCTTTCCAAACGGGGCAAACAACGCAGGCGCAGCCCATTGGAGCGGCGCACCTGGGGTTTGAGGCGATCGTTCAGGATCTGCCGTGACTGGGGGTCGGGGGAAAAGATCGCGAGATCGCCCACACGGATCGGGGGGAGCGACACGGATCGCAGCAAGGATTCCGGCAGTCCTTTGGCGGAAACGGCCAGAAAGGGCTGTCCATCTGCATGGCCATCCCAGAATTGCCACCAGGTGCGAGTCTGAAAGCGCCAGAGTCTGGCTGCCGTGCCCTCCCCCAATCGCTCCTGCCAGAGGCCCGGAACAGGGCGATCGGGGGTGGGGCGAAAACTCTGCAGGAGACTGGCATTGGCCATGAGTTTTTCCAGCCCCATGGCCTGAGGCCTTGGCATGCGTCGCAACAACAACGACGGCACGAGCAGCAACGCCAAGGTCGTGAGGAGGGTGAAACCCAAAGGCAAACGGGCAATTCTTGGATCGACCTTCATCCGTTCGGCGAATCAGCAGCTTGCAGCGGGTGCACCGTAAAGGGTGGTGCGCTGACGAACAGGGCGGTGTTTGCTGCGAGCTGCCCCCTCCAGCGCCGCCACACTCTGGCGCGTGCCCCCGGCCGCTCCGGCCATGGTGCTGATGTGTTCCTCCATCAGGGTGCCTCCCAGGTCGTCACATCCCCAGTTCAGGGCTTCAGCGGCTACGGGCAAGGTGAGCTTCACCCAGCTGGATTGGTGATGGCGAATCCAGGGCCCCAACAGCAGGCGGGCCTGGGCTGTAAGCAGCAGCATGGCCGCGGGGTCGGGCTGATCCCGACCCACCCGGGCCCGAAGGGGAGCTGGAGCTGAAGCGCCGACGAACGGCAGAAGAATGAACTCCGTAAACCCCGTGTTGCCCTCGAGCCAGGCCTGCCGCTGCAGAGCGGACAGGGTGCAGACATGGGCCAGCTGTTCCCTTGGGGTTTCCACATGGCCGGCCATCAGGGTGCTGGTGGTTGGCAAGCCTGCCTGATGCACCTGGTGAATCACGGCCACCCAGGCGCGGGCTGAAAGTTTTTCCGGGCAAATCAATTGCCTGACCCTTGTGCAGAGCACCTCTGCGGCCGTGCCAGGCACCGAGCCCAGGCCCGCCTGCCGCAAAGTTTGAATCACCTCCCGCAGGGGCAGGTTGTCTCGTTCGGAAAGAAAAAGCAGTTCCTGGGGAGAAAAGCCATGCACGTGCAGTCGGGGAGCGGCTTCCTTCAGATCCACCACCAGGGCTACCGCATGGTCCAGGTGGCTCCCGTTGGTCGTGGCGTCGGGATCCAACCCCGCTTGCAGGCACACCTCGGTGGCTCCCAGGGCCTGGGCTTCCGCCGCCTTTTCCTTGAGCTCGGATCGCGCCAACCGAAATGCCCCCTCCTCTCCCTCCGACCGCCGGTAGGCACAGAATCCACAGCGCAGCGCACAGTGGTTGGAAGGATTGAGGTTGCGATTCACCACGTAGGTCACGGTGTCGCCCACCAGCTCCTGCCTCCACCGATCGGCGGCCTGGCGGACCTCCTCCCGCTCCTGGGCCGTCCACCGCCGTTCCATCAAGGGGAGTCCCAGCTGGAGCAGAGCGGTCAGCGGGAAGGGTTCGGCGGGGTGGTCTTTCGTCTGCCGGTTGAAAACGAGGAGTTGCTGAAGGTAATGGCTCAGGGACGGGCAGTTCTCAGCTGCTTCGCCCCTGGGTGGATCTACCAACAGCTGTCCTGCGATCTCCCACGATTCCCGATCCAGCACAAGCGAGGGACTGGAGGAAAGGGCGCTCATCGCTTCCGGGGTTGGTCGGCCCGACGTCTTCGCTTGTCTTGCCAATCAACAGCGGAGAGGTAGATCACGCCGATCGTCACAAAGAGAAGAAGACCGGACGCCAGGGTTGCCAGCAGCGTGGACGTGGAGGGGAGAAGCTCAGAAATTGAGAGTGTTATCACCATTGCGTCCCCAGATCACCATCGCGATCGAAAAGGTGAAGCTGGCAGCGAGAGCAGCCCAACCGAGAGTGATCAGCATGGAGGCGATCATGACACTGGTCCCAGCTTACCTAAACTCAACCTCACCCCAACGGAACTGTTGCCCTGCCATGTCGCGCTCGCCGCTCACCACTCCGGAACGGCAGGTTCGCCCATCCAAGTTGCAGGCTCCCTACCCCCGGGTGCGAGTGATCGTGCTGGACGACGACGTCAACACCTTTGAGCATGTGGTGCAGGTGCTGGTGCGCTACATCCCCGGCATGAACCCAGATCAGGCCTGGAAGTTGGCCCACCAGATCGACGAGGAGGGTGCAGCGGTGGTCTGGAGCGGGCCCCAGGAGCAGGGGGAGCTGTACCACCAGCAACTCAGTGCAGAGGGCCTCACCATGGCCCCCCTGGACTTCAGCTGATCACACGCCATGGGACGCGTGGTCATCACCCACAGCACCTACATCGAGGGACTCATCCCCCTGTTGAAACTTCTCGCGGAAGACCCTGGCATCAGCACGGTTACCCCTGCCGTGATCAGTCGGGTGCGGGGCCGTTCCTCCCTGCTCTCCCTGAAGGTGTCCACTCCCATCACCGGGGGCCACAAGGTGAATGCGCGCCGAGCCAGCACGGCCCAGGAGGTGTTTGTGGTGACCACCCTGAGCAGGGAGGCCTTGCAAGAACGCATTGATGATCTCCTGGCGACCCGTTGAAGACCAGGGACAGATAAGGGTGAACCGCTGTGCCGTCTTGCCCCAGTGTTCGACCTGGTGGAACCAGAAGGGGCTTCAAGAGCGGAGCTTCGTTTCCGGCTACGAGGCCGGCTTACGTTGCCGCCGCCGCAGACTCCCCATGTCGAAAAGGAGTCAGATCAGAAAACTGTGAAAGGCAGTCACCAACACAGCAGTTCGGAACCACTTTAAGGGGTATGGAGCGGCTTTTCAGCGTCCTTGGGCCACGGCCACACCGCCCGCACATCATGCAGGCGCCTGGCGCATTCCTCTTCCCGTTGTTCTTGGCCTTCCCCATGGAGCAGGAAGGTGACGTGTCCCAGTTTGCGCCCCAACCTTGGCGCCTTCCCGTACCAGTGCAGCGTGGCGCCGTCCATGGCCTCCAGGGCCTCCCGTTGCTGCTGGTAGCCAGCCTGGGCCTCCGCACTGTCAGAGGAGGCATAGCCAAGAAGATTGACCATCAAGGCTCCCTTCGCATGGGGCTCGGTCAGACCCATGGGTAGCCCAGCCACGATCCGCACCTGCTGGGCGAACTGGTTGGTGCGGCAGGTCTCCAGGGTGAGGTGCCCAGAGTTGTGCACCCTGGGGGCGACCTCATTCACCATCAGACCCCTGGGTCCGTAGAAGAACTCAATGCCCATGACGCCCACATAGTTCAGAGACGTCACCAGGGACATCGCCACATTGCGGGCGTAGGCCTCCACCGCATGGGGAACCGGGGCGGGATAAACCACCCAGTCGCAAACCTGATCACGCTGGTGGGTCTGCACAAGGGGAAAGCAGCGCACCTGTCCAAGTTGATCTCGGCAGGCCACCTGGGCCAACTCCATGTCGAAGGACACGTGCTCCTCCAGGAGCCAATCTTCTGCCCGATGGCTGGCCAGATGCTCCTCCAGCCCGGTCTGGTTGGCCAGAACGCACGTTCCCTTGCCGTCGTAGCCACCGCTCGCTGCCTTCGCCATCACAGGAAAGGTGAGGCCCTCGGGTAACCGTGGTGTGGGGGGGAGGGTGGTGTCGAACCCTGAGGGCTGGTCCGCGGGACGCCTCGAGGACCAGTCTTCTTGCGCCTGAAGTTCATCGTCCATGCCCTCCCTGCGGGGAGGGGGAGGGTAGGCCGCCTCCATTGGCGCCCAATGGGGGGTGGGCAAATTCAACTGGTTGAGGAGCTGGCGCTGACTTCGCTTGTTGACCAAGGGGGCCAGAGACGACAGGGCCGGCAGGAAAGGAATGCCCTCCTTTTCGAGAGCCTCGAGCTCGGGGATGGGCACCCATTCGTTTTCAAAGCTGATGTGGCCAGCCCGTTGAGCCAGGGAACGGGTGGCCTCCACATCATTCAATGTCCCGAGCACCACACTGGAGGCCTCCCGGGTGGCTGGGTCATGGGGATCAGGCGTTTGCACATGGAGTTCCACGCCAAGTTTTTTGGCCTCTCTCGCCAGCATCCAGGCCAGTTGCCCTCCGCCCACGATTCCAATGGAAGCGCTGCTTGCCACGCCTTGGATCCTGCTCCTCATCACCATCGCATGGTCCTAGGCCATCGGCCGATCACCAGCGATCAGCGAACGCAGCACACTAAGCAGGAGAACGATGAGAAACAGAGCCAAACCCACTGTGCAGGCATAGCTGATTTCCAGTTCCCCGAAGGCCTGGTCATACACGTAGTACACCAGTGTGCGGGTGGAATCGGCCGGTCCCCCCTGGGTCATCAGGAACACTTCCTCAAACACTTTCGTGGCCCCCAGGGCGGAGATCACGGCCACCAGCGACACATAGGGCATCAGAAGCGGAAGGGTGACATGGCGATGTCGACTCCAGCCCTCACAGCCATCGAGGGCAGCCGCTTCGTAGAGCTCGGCAGGGATTCCCTGGAGCCCAGCGAGGAAGATCACCATGTAATAGCCCAAACCCTTCCAGAAGGTGACGAGCATCACCGAGGGCAGGGCCAGGGCTGGAGAGGTGAGGAAGCCGATGGGGGTGAAGGAAGCCCCAAGAAGCGCCTTGAGCCAACCATTGATGAGGCCATTCTCTGCATAGAGCCAGCGAAACGCAATGGCTGCCACCACGAGGGACACCAACACCGGGGTGTAGTAAGCGGCCCGGAGCAGGTGGATTCCGGGCAGACGGCGGTTCACGAGCACGGCCAGCGCCAGGGAACCCAGCACGATGGGGGGCACCACACCCAACAAATAGAGAAAGGTGGTGAGCGTCACCCGCCCCATCATGGGATCGCTCAGGAGGCGCCTCAGGTTGGCCAGGCCGATGAATTGAAGCGGAGCATCCACATCCAACCCGCTGGTGGTGAAGCTCAGCAGAAGAGCCATGGCTGCGGGGATCAGCACCGAAAGCAGCAGCAGGGCGAGGGCGGGAGTCAGGAACAACCAGGGCACCACCCGGCCAGATGACGGTGATCCCTCCGTACGTTCCGGCGCAGGATTGGCAGCTGAGAATGGAGCCATTGCCAGAGCCTACGCAGTTCTCCCATGTGTGCCCAAGTCAAAGCCTTTGTCACCGCCACAGAGAGGGTTCTGCAGGTGGCCCTGCCCCACGATCCCTACCCCATCGTGATCCAGGCCGGTGGGTTGAAGCGCCTGGGTCAATGGGTGACCACCCATGCAGTGCGGCCTGGAAGCAGGGTGTTGCTCGTGAGCAACCCAGTGGTGCATGAGCACTATGGGGCAGGGGCGGAATACAGCTTGCGGGAGGCCGGCCTGGAGGTGAGCTCCCTGGTGCTCGAAGCCGGTGAGGAACAAAAAACCCTCGCCACCGTGGCCAGGATCTATGACGCCGCCCATCAGAACCGGCTGGAACGCCATTCCCTGATGGTGGCCCTGGGCGGTGGGGTGGTGGGCGACATGGTGGGTTTTGCTGCGGCCACCTGGCTCCGGGGCGTGGCCGTGGTGCAGGTGCCCACAACTCTTCTGGCCATGGTGGATGCCGCGATCGGTGGCAAGACGGGTGTGAACCATCCGGGAGGGAAGAATCTGATCGGGGCCTTTCACCAGCCGAAAGCGGTCCTGATCGACCCCGAGGTGTTGGGCACCCTGCCGGAGAGGGAATTTCGGGCGGGCATGGCCGAAGTGATCAAGTATGGGGTGATCGGGGATCAGGCCCTCTTCGAAGCTCTGGAAACCCAGGCCCGGCAGGATCCAACGAGTGGATTGGCTTCCCTCGCCGCGGTGGGATCCCCATTGCTCCAGGAGATCCTGGAACGATCCGCCGCCGCCAAGGCCCAGGTGGTGGCCGCCGATGAACGAGAGGGTGGTCTCCGGGCGGTGCTCAACTACGGCCATACCCTGGGTCACGTGGTGGAGACCCTGACGGGCTACACCACCTTCCTTCACGGGGAAGCTGTGGGGCTGGGGATGGTGATGGCCGGCACGATCGCCCGGCGCATGAACCTCTGGGATGCGGATGCGGAGCGGCGCCAACGGGCTCTTGTGACCGCGGCGGGCCTGCCGCTTCATGTTCCCGCGCTGGATCCGGAGGCCGTGCTGCATACCCTCCAGAGCGACAAGAAGGTGCGCCAGGGGCTGGTGCGCTTTGTGTTGCCCACCGGCATTGGCCAGGTGGTGATCAGGGATGACGTGGACGAAGGCACCATCCTGGAGACCATGCGCATCCATCAATCTGTCCCTGGGAACTAAGTGCCACACCTAGGGGGTTGGAGGCGGATCGTCCAGAGGGGGGGGATCCAGAAGGCAGCGACTCTGAATGACAAGTGGTGACGTTCCCTGGTTGGACCGCCCAAAGACCAGCCAGCGAAAATCACCCGTGGATCGGGGATCCACCAGGCGGAGAAGTTGCTCCCGCTGCCCCAGCACCTCCGCAAGGTTGGCCTGTGGCGACCGCCCAAGCCCGGAAAAGCGGTGGGCAAGGCCCAGGGCCAACAGCGCCTCCCCCTGACGCCGTTCCCCGAGGCAATGCCAACCGGCTGCAGCTGCAGCCTCCTGGGCAGCTTCCACACAGATATGGGACGTCAGGTCCCATGCACCAGGTGACAGGAATGGATCGGCACTTGCCTGCTGCTGGCGATAGGCCATCAGGGTGCCGTTGCCCCGCGATGGGGCGTAGTACCGCCTGGCCTCCAGGGCGTAATCGATCACCAGGAGGATCCCCGCTTGAAGGCCTTTGGCGCAGGCCTCAAACCAGGGCACCAGTCCCGAGTGCAGCTCCGTGCACCAACCGGGCACCAAGTCATGGGGGAATGGGATAAGCCGCGCCATCCCCTCCCGTTCTTCCGGCATCAGCACATCACCAGCCACCAAGGCCAGCTGGTGATCCTGGAGGGCCACGACCTGCCTGCGCCAATGCTGGCCATCCCAGAGCACCCGATCCACGGCCAAGGCATCGAGCACCTCATGGGCGATCACCACCCCCTGGAGCGGAGCGTGGCAAAGCTCCTCCCAGCTGGACCAACGCACTGGGAGGGGGGAACCACCGAGCCTCGTGCGCTGAAGATCCACCATGCCCGGATTCGGTTCAAGGAGGACAATCTCCGTACGAGCCGCCAGATCAGGCCGGTTCCGGGCCAGCCCCTGCACCAGCTGCTGGATCAACTGGCCCTGGCCGGGGCCGGCCTCCAGGAGGCTTAGGCACTCGGATGGGATCTGCTCCAACCACTCGATGAGCTGGGGGAGCAACAGATCTGCGAACTCCCCGCCCAGGGAAGGGGAGGTGGCGAAGTCCCCACTGGGACCGATACGCGCCTGGCCACTGCCGTAATAGCCGTGTTCAGGATCGTGGAGCACCCACTCCATGTAGGTGCGAAAAGGCACGCTTCCCCCGGCGCCCTCTAGCCGGTCCTGAAGCCACCGCGGCACGACGCCATACATCAGAGAGAATGCCTGGGATTGCTTTGTGGAAAGAGGTCCATCATGGGGAGTCCATCAGTTGGGCAGATGGGTCGGACGATCCGAACGTACGGGCTTGCCATCCTGCTCGCTGTGGTCCTGGTGTGGAATCCCGCCTGGGCGTCGTCCGCGCTGGCGGATGACAATCCGGATCTCTTGCCCGATCACCCCACTTCCGTGATCGATCTAGCGCGAATCCTCACCGATGGCCAGCGCAGTGCCCTGGACGCTGAATTGGAGGATTTCGCCGCCACCAGTGGTTGGAAACTGCGCGTGCTCACGCAATATGACCGGACGCCTGGCCTGGCGGTGAAAGACTTCTGGAATCTGGATGAGAGAAGCCTGTTATTGGTGGCCGATGAACGGGGCGGCAATCTGCTCAATTTCAATGTGGGCGATGCGCTGTTTTCCTTGATGCCAAGAACATTCTGGGTGGAATTACAGACCCGGTTTGGCAATCAGTACTACGTCCGTGAGCATGGTCGGGACGGCGCGGTTTTGGATGCCCTCCATTCGGTGAAGGGTTGCCTGGCCATCGGGGGCTGTCAGGTGGTGCCAGGCCTGCCACAGGAACAATGGGTACTTACGCTCTGCACATCGATTCTTGGGGGGTTGATCGTGGGCTTCGCGGCCTTTCCGCGCCAAGCCGGACGCCGCATTGAATGGCTTTGGGTCCTGTTGCTTTCGCCCCTCTGGATCATCCTTTTTGGGGTGTTCGGGGTGGCTCCGATCATCACCCGAACGAATGATCTCCTCCCCCTGATTCGCAACGGATTGGGTTTTGGGGCCGCTGCCGTAGCCGCTTATCTGATCGCCCAGGCCACTCTGGGCAAGGAGCGATTGCAGAAAGGAGAATCCTGATGGTTCCAATACAGCCAGTCTCAGATATCAGCCATACTCAGAGAACAGCCAGCCTCCAAACGGAAGACTGGCTGTTGCTGAGAAAAGAAACCATTAACCAGGTCAGGGGTTGGCCTGTCGGATGGTCTCCAACTGGCACTCCAAACCGTCTCCCTTGCAGCTGTTCACCTGTTGGATGGCCACGCGCTCCCATTGCTCTTGGGAGAGCTGGCGCAGCCGGGTGAGGTTGTCCTCATAAAAACGCCTGAGATCGTCAAACCGTTTGACGGGTTGTCCGTAATAGCTGCTCCCAGCCAGGGTCGGGAAAGAAGCCCATTCCGGAGCCAGACGGGCAGCCAGTTCTGCCGTCAACTCTCCGCGGTCGGCGAGATGCAAGGCACCACGTCGCTGGATGAGGTACAGGGCCCCCTGATCCTGGGAATCAGGCCCAAAGCCAGTCAAGCCAAGTCTTTGGGTCACCATGTTCCAGGTGAATGGCATGAACTGATAAGCCCCAGCGGCAGCACTGGCATACCGAGAGGAATAGATCACCCGATCCGGGTGGCGATCGAGAGAAGGCATAAGGCTGCCCCCGAACATGATGCGATAGCCAACATCATGGCCATTTGCCCAGGTTCCTTCCGCATAGCGGATGGTG
>JBIIHR010000190.1:0-3820 GCA_044235655.1 Cyanobium sp.
GGGTTTGATTGGGCAAAGACCACCGCTTCTGTCGATGTGGTTCTGTTGAGTGGCTATCACAACCTGGTCCTTCACAAGAATCGATACCATTGGAAAAATATCGACATTGCCCGCATGGCTCCTGGGGCATTGGATTCTCTTGAAGTGAGCTTGGACCGGACCATTCGGACGCTGAACGATGCCGGGAAATCTGTCGTGATGGTGGTTGATAGTCATGAATTATTTGGTTTGCCGGAGGAAAACATCAATCCACGCACGGGATTGCTCCGCAGTTCGGGTTCGCTTAATGTGCCCCGCGCTCAGGTGCTGAAGCGCAATCAAGCCTATTACGACATGCTTAAACGGTTGGCGAAACGCCATCCTGGATTTCGTATTTTTTATACGGGCCATCATTTTTGTACAGCCACCACCTGCCGTTCGGATTGGTGGGGACGTCCTTTTTTCCAGACGCGGGATCACCTCACGCCCTATGGCAGCCGCGTGATGGCGGCTGAGCTGAAGCCACTGTTGCTTCGGCTGCTGCAATCGTCCAAGCCATCCCGCGCCCAACCGTGAAGCTGGTCACTTGGCTGGGCTGGCCCGGCCCCTCTGTCGCCGATACGATCGGGGACCCGAATCCGGCCCCTTGACAGCCGTCGTACCTTCCACCGTCAGCACCGATCCGGATCTCCAGCTGCAGCGTCGCCTCCAGCAGGACAGCATCTTGGTGGGCGGCAAGACGGTTTACCTCAATCCCTTCCTGTATTGGCGTCGCTTCGACGCCAATACGGATCGCTGGCTGCGGGAGCCTGGCCAGCTCCCGGAGGAACAGATCCAGACCAATCGCCTCCGCTTCTATCCCGAGCTCGACTGGGACCTGCTCGAGGACCAGGAGCGCCTGATCAAAGACGGCGCCGTGGAGATGTTTCTCAAGACCCTGGATCTGATCAGCACCTTCAACCCTGAGCTCACCGCCGGTCAGCTGCTGGAGGTGGAGCGCAAGATGGCCGTCACCAAGAAGAAGGCTTTTGAGCGCTGGGTCGAACGGGCCTATCGACGGCGGGAGAAGTTGGTTTTGCGGGATCGCCGCCGTTTTGATAGGGAGCGTTGGCTCAGGAGCTGGATGGAATGGCTGGAGTTGCCCTCCACTCGCTCCGCATTGGTTCCCCTCAGTGGTCTGTTTGTGTTGGCCATGGCTGCGGGTTGGTGGTTGGGAAGTCACCACTTCTGCAAACCAACGGCGGCCCAACCACCTGTCGAGCTGCCTGCCCCCTGATGTCCCACTCCCTGGGGCTGGCCGGGCCAGACTGGGAGAAACCACCTCCCGTGTGTTGCGCCGATGGCTGCCGATCCCTTTGACGCCCTCCGTCTCACCCTGATGCAGGATGTGCTGCCCGTCGGCTTGGCGGTGGCGGATCGGGTGCGCAAGGGTGGGGCGAAGGAAGTGTTGGCGGCGTTTGATGGCAGCAACCCTGACCCGCTTGGTCGTCTGCGGGAAGAGGGGGAGCCTGCGGCCCGCTCAGTGCGTGACAACCTGGACCGTGTTCAGCCGGGCTTGGGCAATCCCGTTGTGAAAGTGGAGGTGAGGGATGTGCCCACGGAGAGCCCCATCTCTGCCCCTGCCATGACGGTTGATGCCCCTTGGGAGGACGCCCCTCAGGAGTTGCGGGAGGCTCTTGGGAGAATCTCCTCCAGGTTGAGCCTGCTCGAGCGTTGCCTGGAGTCGCCCTAGGGAGTTTCCATGCGCCTTGTTGCCCTGCCGGGAGCCGCACGCCGTACGGGTTTGGCCCACCAGGCCTTCTGGCTCATGCTTCTGATGCTTCTCCTGGGTGGGGCCATCGTCGCCCGCCTGGCTTGGCTTCAGCTGCTCCATGGCCCCGAATTCAAGGTGATGGCCGATGAAAATCGGATTCGCCTGATCCCCCGCCATCCCATTCGCGGGCGGTTGCTGGATCGGCAGGGCCGGGTGTTGGCCACCAACAGGCTCACCTACACCCTGGCGGTCCAACCACGCTTCGTCAAAAAGGGCCAGTGGCCAGAGCTCAGGGATCGCCTGGCCTCCCTGCTGGGGCTCCCAGCGGAGACCCTGGAGGCCCGCTACAAGAAGGGCCTGGAGGCGGAAGATTTTCAGATCGAGCTGGCTGGCCCCTTGACCCCCGCCCAGGTGCTTCGTTTCCGAGAGCAGGCTGGGGTCCTTTACGGGGCCGAGGTGGCGGTCAATGTGCTTCGCCATTACCCCCATGGCTCCCTGGCGGCCCATGTGATGGGCACCACCACCAGCATCACGGAGGAGGAATATGAGCGCCTCCAGCCCCAGGGCTATCGGATCAACGATCGCATCGGACGCAGTGGCATGGAACGGGCCTACGAAACCACCCTCCGTGGCGAATGGGGGGGGCAGCAGCTGGAGATCAATGCCGCTGGTCAGGTGCAGAGGGTGCTGGGCGACAAGCCCGCGCGGCCAGGCAAGGACATCAAGCTCACCCTGGATCTGGATCTGCAGAAGACCGCCGAACGCGCCCTCGGCACGGTGGCCAAGGGGGCGATTGTGGCGATGGACCCCCGCACCGGTGCGATCCGGGCGCTGGCCAGCCGACCCACCTTTGATCCCAATGTGTTTGCAGATGGCCCCACCCTCAGCCAATGGAAGGACCTCAATCGTCCGGAGGCGCCCATGCTCAACCGGGCATTCCAGGGCTTTCCCCCCGCCAGCACGTTCAAGATCGTCACCACAATCGCCGCCCTGGAATCGGGTAAGTACACCGAACAGTCCACCGTCCCCACCATGGGCTCGTTCTGTTACTACGGCCAGTGTTACGCCGACCATGGCTCATTTGGCAGCATCGGCTTCCCCAAGGCCCTGGCCGTGAGCAGCAACAGCTTCTACTACCAGGTGGGCCTGAAGGTGGGCCCGGAGGAACTCTTCAAGGCGGCTCGCCGCATGGGCTACGGCAACCTCACGGGTATTGAGATCCGCGATGAAGAAACCCCTGGCCTCCTTGGGGATCCCGCATGGAAACAGAAGGTGCTGGATGAGCCGTGGACGCCTGTGGACACCATCACCTCCGCCATTGGCCAGGGAGCGGTGACCGTGACCCCGCTCCAGATGGCCCGCCTCTACGCAGCTGTGGCCAATGGGGGTTGGCTGGTCACGCCCCACCTTGTGGAACAACCCACCGCTCGGACGTGGATCGGCCTGCGGCCCGAAACCCTTCGTGCCCTGAGGAAGGGCCTGCGGGATGTGGTGACCGCTGGAACGGCAACGATCCTCAATGATCCCAGCCTCCCTCCCGTTGCCGGGAAGACCGGCACGGCCGAGGATCCGCCCCGCCCGGACCATGCCTGGTTTGGGGGCTATGCCCCAGCCGATCAGCCTGATCTGGTCATCATTGCTTTCGGCGAAAACAGCGGCGGGTATGGCGGCACGGTGGCCGCTCCCATGGTGAAGGCCCTGCTGAGCACCTGGTTTCAGGGGCAACGCCCGGCGGCCCAGCCCCGCACCCCATCGGCCGGTGCTCCCTGACCTACTCAGGCCAGCAGGGGCACCTTGCTGGGATGCACGACACGGGCGTAGTACCCCCTGAGCTGGTCTGTGGCGCTGCCCCATCCCCAGCGCTCGGCTTCCTCCCGGGCGGCCTGCCGCAGGGTGCGACGGGTGTCCGGGTCACCCAGCAGGATCTTCACGGCGCTCACCAGCGATGCCGGTTGGTCTGGGTCGTAAAGACAGCCGTTCTCCCCATGGCTCACGATGTCAGGAATCCCGCCCCGGTTGGCTCCCACTACAGGACAGCCGGCCGCCATGGCTTCCAGGAGGACCAGCCCAAGGGTTTCCGTGGAGGAG
>JBIIHR010000191.1:0-3817 GCA_044235655.1 Cyanobium sp.
GGGGGCTCCCTGGGGCTCGACCTCCAGGCCGCTGGAGCCGAGGTCAGGGCCTGGGTTCATCGCCCCCAAACCGCCGAGCGGGCCCTGGCAAGGGGCCTGGCCCAGCAGGTCAGCACCCGGGCAGACATCCTGGAGGGGTGCGGCTTGGTGGTTCTGGCCCTCCCGCTGGACCAGCTGGTGGCGCCCGCCCCGGAGCTGGTGGCTGCCATGCCACTGGAGGCCGTGATCACGGACGTGGGGTCCGTGAAAAGACCTGTATTGGCCGCCTGGAACGGGCAGCCCGTGCACTTCGTGGGGAGCCATCCCATGGCCGGTACGGCGCAAGCGGGGGTGGAGGCGGGACAGGCCCGGCTCTTCCAGGGACGGCCCTGGGTGATCACCCCCGACATCCAGACCGACCCCGGGGCCCTGGAGGCGGTCCGGGAGCTGGCCACAGCCGTGGGAAGCCAACCCCTGGTGTGTCCGGCAGAGGCCCACGACAGGGCCGTCGCCCTGATCTCCCATCTCCCTGTGCTGGTGAGCGCGGCTCTCCTGGAGGCTGCAGACCAAGGAGCCAGAGGAGAGCTCCATGGCCTGGCCCGGGCCCTGGCCTCCAGCGGCTTTGCGGACACCACCCGGGTCGGTGGAGGGAATCCTGAGCTGGGCACCCTGATGTGTCGCTGGAACCGGGAAGCTGTGCTCTCCGCCCTGATGCATTACCAAGCGGGGCTAGACACCCTCATCAACGCGGTGCGGGAAGAAGACTGGCCCGCCCTGGAGGCGCAACTTCAGCACGGCCAGGCCATCCGGCCGAACTTCCTCTGAACTGGGGCCCGTTTCCTCTGCTGCGCTGTCAGGGTTGGAGGGTCGAGGGATTCGGGCGGGGTCCGTCGAGTGACTCCGCCTCCGCAACCGTCGCCCGACGGGTGCGTTGCTCGAACAAACACAGTTCCCGACCCTTGCGACCTCCCATATGGGCTTGGGGATAGGTCCCCTCCAGGAGGAGAGCGGAGATGAGCAGGGTCATCCCGGTGGGGGAGCCACCGGCCACCGGCACATCGATGCGCCCCCCCAGCACCCTGGCCTGGGCCAACCGGCTGGCTTTCAGGCAAGCCGATCGCACCTCCTGGTCATAGGCCCTCCAGGCGGCAGGGCTAGAGGCCCGGACCGGCGCGGCCATCAAGCCCAGGAGCGCCATCCCCAACACCAGCCCAGCCGGGCCTCCGGCGAAGCAACGGGAGGAAGGAGCCAGCACGGTGATCCAGCAGCAGCAACATCCTCCTTCCTAGCCCGCGACCAGCCCCATTCCCATCCTCAGAAATCAACGACCGAGGACTCCGCCCGGAGGGCTGATCAGCAAGACTGCCCAACATCCAACCTTTGAGCCCAACCGCCACCCGCGCCATGGTTGTCAGCGGACTGTCGACCGCCCCCGCCAACTGGGCTGCCAGCCGTGCCTTTCCCCTGGCGGCCATCACCGGCCATGGCACCTTGAAGCTCGCCTTGCTCCTGGCGGCTGTGGATCCGGGGCTTGGGGGGGTTGTGATCGCAGGGGGCAGGGGCACCGGGAAATCGGTGCTGGCCCGTGGACTCCACGCCCTGCTCCCCCCGATCGATGTGCTTGATCTTGGGCTGGCTGCCACCCTGCCGAACATTGACCCACGCCAACCCGACGACTGGGATCGCCTGACCCGCGAACGCATCACCGCCCTGGGAGGGGACCCCTTGGGAGCAGATCCTTCCGCCATCCTGCCCACCAAGGTGATCCCGGCTCCCTTTGTGCAGGTGCCCCTGGGGATCACAGAAGACCGGCTGCTCGGCTCGGTGGACGTGGCCGCCTCCCTGGGTGCGGGACGGCCCGTGTTCCAGCCTGGACTCCTGGCGGAAGCCCACCGTGGCGTGCTCTACATCGATGAGCTCAATCTGCTGGATGCGGGGGTCACCAACCTGCTGCTGGCCGCGGTGTGCAGTGGCGAAAACCGTCTGGAGCGAGAAGGCCTCAGCCTCAGCCATCCCTGCCGCTGCCTTCTCATCGCCACCTACAACCCGGAGGAGGGGGCCGTGCGCGACCACCTGCTGGATCGCTTCGCCATGGCCCTGTCCGCCCACCAGCTGTTGGATCTGGACCAGCGGGTAGCGATTGCCCGCTCCGCCATGGACCACGGTGAGTCGGTGGAGGCTTTCGCAGCTCGCCACCAAGAAGAAACCGATGCCCTGGCCACCCAGTTACTCCTGGCCCGTCAGTGGCTCCCTGATGTGACCATCGGCCGTGAGCAGATCGCCTATCTGGTGAACGAGGCCCTGCGGGGTGGTGTGGAGGGGCACCGTTCGGAGCTCTATGCGGTGCGGGTGGCCCGGGCCCATGCAGCCCTGAGCGGTCGCGACCGGGTGGAAGCGGAGGACCTGCAGGTGGCCGTGCGGCTCGTGATTGCGCCCCGGGCCCGCCAGCAGCCGCCGGCCGATCCGGAGCAACCTCTCCAGCCCCCACCCCCGCCTCCACCACAGGGGGAGCAGGAGCCCAACCCGCCCGAGGAACCGGAGCCCCCAGAGGCGGAGCAGGATCCGGACAGCCCCCCCCCGGAAGAGGAGGCTCCAGAGGATGAGGCGCCTCCCTCCATTCCCGAGGAATTTCTTCTGGATCCGGAGGCCACCGCCATCGATCCAGACCTGCTGTTGTTCGCCGCGGCCAAGTCCCGCAGCGGCAGCAGCGGGAGCCGTTCCCAGGTGTTGAGCGAGAGCCGGGGGCGCTATGTGCGGCCGATCCTGCCGCGGGGACCGGTGCGGCGGATCGCTGTGGATGCCACCCTGCGGGCGGCGGCGCCCCACCAGAAAGCGAGGAGGGAGAGGGAGCCCCACCGCCGCCTGATCGTCAGCGACGACGACCTGCGGGCCAAGCAACTGCAACGGAAAGCCGGAGCCCTGGTGGTGTTTCTCGTGGATGCAAGCGGTTCGATGGCGCTCAACCGGATGCAAAGCGCCAAGGGAGCCGTGCTGCGGCTGCTCACAGAGGCCTACGAAAACCGGGATGAGGTGGCGTTGATTCCCTTCCGGGGGGAACAGGCGGAGGTGCTCCTCCCCCCCACCCGCTCGATCACCGCCGCCCGCCGCCGGCTGGAGGCCATGCCCTGCGGCGGCGGCTCGCCGTTGGCCCATGGGCTGGCCCTGGCAGCCCGGGTGGGGGCCAACGCCCTGGCCACGGGAGATCTGAGCCAGGTGGTGGTGGTGGCCATCACCGATGGCCGGGGCAATGTGCCCCTGGCTCGCTCCCTGGGCCAGCCGGAGCTGGAGGGGGATGAACCGGTGGACCTGAAGGAGGACGTGAAGCAGGTGGCCTCCCGCTACCGGGCCCTCGCGCTTCGTCTGCTGGTGATCGACACCGAGCGGAAATTCATCGGCAGCGGCATGGGCAAGGAGCTCGCCGAGGCCGCGGGCGGCCGCTATGTGCAGCTGCCCAAGGCCAGCGACCAGGCCATCGCGGCGATCGCCCTGGAGGCCCTCGGAACAGCTCGTTGAGCACTCGCGAACGGGGGCTGGGCGGCGTTCATCAGGTACGGCGTCTTCGTTTCTTGGCCCAGGGGGGCAGCACGGGCGAGACCGCAAACCCTAATAACACGGCTCCGACCCCAGGGCGGAGCGGCATCCACCACAGCAGCAGCAGCACGACTGCAGGCAGGGCCACGTACATCCCCATGGCCGCCCGGAGGGCGAGACCAGGCCAGCGAAGAAGCAACAGCGGCTGTTCCAGGCGCACGCGCAGGCCAATGGCACCAACCAGGAGCACCACGCCGAACAGAAGCACCAGTTTGAGGAGCACCGACAGTGATTAGAGACCTGATTA